>CAYLXJ010000454.1:0-1509 GCA_964387385.1 uncultured Pirellulales bacterium | reverse complement strand
AGGGCATTATTGGGATTTACCGACGTTCAGATAACAGCCGTTTGTGATGTTGATGAAAGGACCGAATCGCCCTGGCTGGAAAGGGTAACGGGACGAGGCCCTGCCTTAAGAGCAGTCGAGAGGCATTATTCCGGCAAAGAAAGGTCTAAAGATTACAGGCGATGCGCGGAATATGTCGATTTTCGTAAAATGTTCGACAAGGAAAAAACTATCGACGCGGTTTTGATTGCCACGCCCGACCACAACCACGCGACCGCGATGATGTGGGCGATTAAAAATAAAAAGCACGTCTATTGCGAGAAGCCGCTCACTTACAGCATTTACGAGGCAAGAAAAATCACCGAGGCGGCCAAAGACGCCGGCATTGTCACGCAAATGGGTAATCAGGGCCATTCAGGCGAAGGGATTCGATTGACGGTCGAGTGGATTCGCGACGGGGCCATCGGCGAAATCCGGGAAGTTCACTCCTGGAGCAATCATCAGGGGAGGCGATCCAATACTCCCGCAGAAAAGCCGACCGACAGGCCGCCGGTTCCGAAGGGGCTTGACTGGGATTTGTGGCTGGGGCCAAGACCTAAAAGACCCTATCATCCTGCGTATCATCCGGCCTTCTGGAGGGCATGGTGGGATTTCGGCAACAGCACCTTAGGCGATATGGCCTGCCATAATCTCGACCCGGCCTTCTGGGCGCTGGATTTAGGTCATCCGGTTAGCGTCGAGGCGAGTTCGTCGAATTTTACCGACGAAACCGCGCCGGTAGCCGCGATTTACTATTACCAGTTCCCCGCAAAAGGGAAAATGCCCCCCGTAAAGGTAACCTGGTACTCAAGCGGCATATTGCCGCAGAAACCCGAAGAGCTGGAAGAAGAGCGCCAGCTTACAGGAGGCGGCAACGGAATATTATTTATAGGCGACAAGGGCAAAATTATGTGCGACGGCTGGGGAGGCACGCCGCAAATTATCCCGCAATCAAAAATGAAGGAATACAAATTCCCCCCTAAAACAATCCCCCGCGTCGGCGGCGACCATATGAGGGACTGGGTCAACGCCTGCAAAAACGGCACAAAGGCCTGCTCCGATTTTTCATACAGCGGGCCGATGACGGAAGTCGTCCTCTTAGGTAACGTTGCCCTGCGAACGGGCAAGAAAATTTACTGGGACGCCCAAAATATGTCGGCCACAAACTCGCCTGAGGCCGAAAAGTTCATTCATCCGGCCTATCACAATGGCTGGACTTTATAGCCGATTTAAGTACAATACTGCTGTTTATGTTTTACCCGCGGGCGGTTAGCTCAGTTGGTTAGAGCGCCTGCCTTACACGCAGGAGGCCACTGGTTCGAGTCCAGTACCGCCCAGTCATTTTTTATTTCATATTGATTTAATAAACCTACGGTATTTGTCTTTGGCTTGACGATTGCGTCCTGCGTTTAGCGACCTGTGAATGGGCGGCAAGAACGTTTAGGGCATGCTGGGCTTCAAGCATTCTTTCTCTTTTTGAGATATCCCTGT
>CAYLXJ010000453.1:0-1531 GCA_964387385.1 uncultured Pirellulales bacterium | reverse complement strand
TTGGGCGTATTTTTGCCTTCGCAGGTCTTCGGAAGGTATATGGCGCGTAACGGCGAGGGAGTGATTATAAACGTGTCGAGTATGAACGCGTTTCGGCCGTTGACGAATATCGCCGGCTATTCGGCTGCCAAGGCGGCCGTAAGTAATTTTACCCAGTGGCTTGCGGTCCATATGTGTCAGAATTATTCGAAAAATATCAGGGTAAACGCAATCGCGCCGGGTTTCTTTCTGACAGAGCAGAACCGCTTCCTGTTGACCGATGAAAAGACGGGAAAACTGACGAGCCGGGGAGAGACGATAATCGAGCATACGCCGATGGGAAGGTTCGGCAGTCCCGATGAATTGGTCGGGACGATTTTGTGGCTTTTAAGCGACGCCGCGAAATTCGTTACGGGAGTCGTTGTCCCTGTCGACGGCGGGTTCAGCGCATTTAGCGGCGTGTAATTTAATATGACCGAATAATCGGGAGAATACTATGCCTAAAGCGTTTTTATCGGAAGATTTTCTGCTGTATTCTGAGCCGGCACGTGTTTTATATCACGATTACGCGGCGAAGATGCCCATTTACGACTATCACTGTCATTTGCCTCCGCAGCAGATTGCAGAGGATAAATGCTTTGAAAACCTTACCCAGATTTGGCTCTACGGCGACCATTACAAGTGGCGAGCGATGAGGACCAACGGCGTTGCGGAAAAATACTGCACGGGCGACGCCGACGACAGGGAAAAATTCCGTAAATGGGCTCAAACTGTTCCTTATTGCGTGAGAAATCCGCTTTATCACTGGACGCATCTCGAATTGAAGCGATATTTCGGCATTGAGAAAATCTTAAACGACGACTCGGCAGTTGAGATTTATAACCGTTGCAGTGAAATGCTGAAAACGCCCCAATTCAGCGTGCGAAACCTGCTGAAGAAAATGAATGTGAAGGTCGTTTGCACAACGGAAGACCCGCTCGATTCGCTCGAACATCACCAAAAAATTAAAGATGACGGTTTTGAAATCACGGTTCATACATGCTGGCGTCCAGATAAAGCGATGGCTGTCAAGAACCTCGGCGAGCTTAACAAGTGGATTGATAAACTCGCCGGATTGACGAAAATCGAAATTAAAAGTTTCAAGGCGTATCTTGAGGCGTTAGATAAGCGCCACGAGTTTTTTCATAAGATGGGTTGCCGGCTTTCGGACCACGGTATCGAAACGGCCTACGCACAGGATTACACTTCATCGCAAATCGAGGAAATCTTCCGCAAAATCAGGGCAGGGGAAAATATCGATGTGACGCAGCAGTTGCTTTTTAAATCAGCGATGATGTATGAGCTTGCCCTTATGGATTGCAACAAGGGCTGGGTCCAGCAGCTTCATATAGGTGCACTTCGCAATAACAACAGCAGATTGATGCGGATGCTCGGCCCCGATACCGGCTTCGATTCGATACTCGATATCGAGATTGCCAAACCGTTGGCGAAGTTTCTCGATAAGCTCGATAACGACGACAAGCTGCCAAAGACAATACTTTACAATCTCAAT
>CAYLXJ010000452.1:0-1542 GCA_964387385.1 uncultured Pirellulales bacterium | reverse complement strand
CCGGCCACGTCAAAGACGGCCTGGAGCTTGCCAGAGAATACGGCCTGCCGAAGGTCCTCTGGCAATTTATCGAAACACATCACGGAACAACGCTTGTGGAGTATTTTTACAACGAGGCCGTCAAACAATACGAGCAGAAAGGTGCCGCCGATGTACCGCCCCCGTCGGAAGGCGAGTTTCGCTATCCCGGCCCAAAACCACGGACAAAAGAAGCCGCGATTGTTATGCTCGCTGACGCCGTCGAAGGCGCCGTCAGAACGCTTTCCGAACCGACGCCCACCAAAATTGAGGCCGTAGTCCATAATATGGCGATGAAACGCCTCCAGGACGGCCAGTTCGACGAGTGCGACCTCACCTTAAAGGAAATCAACCTGCTCGAAGCCAGTATCTCAAAAACCCTCGCCGGGCACTACCACGGCCGTATCGCTTATCCCAAACCTCCCGAAATGCCCTACGATAAGGAACAGTAAGCTGGTTTGTTATGCGAGGGGTAACTATTTATTTACGACGCGACTTTAAAGGCATCAAGGTTCCCGTTCAAAAACTTGAAAAACTCATCCGGTCGGCCTGCAGGCGATTCAAAATCCATAACACAATTGTCGATATCGCCGTCGTCGATAATAACCAGATGCGAAAGTTCAATGCTCGTTTCACTAATCGCAAAACCAATACCGATTGCCTGTCATTCGATTTGTCGGATGCTTTTAACAAGAAAAAGTTGTTTGCATTGATAGTAAATGGCCAAAAAGCAAAATCAGAATCAATGAAAAGAGGCCACTCACCGCAGGCAGAACTCGCCCTCTACATTACGCATGGCCTCCTCCATAACCTCGACTTAAACGACCACACCCCCAAAGACGCTCAAATAATGCACCGCCTCGAAGACGAACTCCTCCGCCAACACGGTTTTGGCGAGGCGTATTACAGAAAAAATACAGCTATAATAAATAGGCACCTTAAAAGATGTTGATTAACGACCAGGGTGTTTGTATTCGTGCGGTTGACTATTCCGAAACCTCGCAGGTTGTAACATTTTTTACGAGGCAGACGGGCAAGGTAACCGCTATGGCGAAAGGCGCAAAACGTCCAAAGTCGTCTTTCGGCGGGACTATCGAGATTTTTTCTTCCGGCAGCGTCGCATTCTCTGATTCATCGAGGGAAAAGATGGCCGCGCTGGTTGAGTTTGAGCCGGCTTATGGAACAATAAATCCTCAAACATTAGCCGCCGATAATTTTGTCCTGAATTGCTGTCTTTTCGCCGCTGAGCTGATTAATCTCTTTACCACCGATTTCGACCCGCACCCCGGCCTGTTCGACGGCCTCCTTAAATTCCTTCACGATGTCACCGAACAAAAAAAACCGAAAAACATCATATTGGCAAATCTCATTTTGTTTCAATTATGCTTATTGAGAGAAATCGGCTTGTCCCCGGTCCTCGACCATTGCGTAAACTGCAAAACGCCTTTAAGTCCACATTGGCAAGAGGCCTTTTTCAGCAATAACGCCAAGGGCCTCATTTGCCGGGATTGTCAGGGCCCTTTT
>CAYLXJ010000451.1:0-1543 GCA_964387385.1 uncultured Pirellulales bacterium | reverse complement strand
TAAATCCTCTGCTGCTGATTGTTTTATTATGACAGTCAACGGGGTAAAAAGCAAGTAATTTTCCGACATGCGGCCTTATCGTATCTTCTGAAACTTTCTTTGCCCTTTGGGAGGCGTTTGTTATAATCACAAGGCCGTTTTTAGGTGTAACGAGGCATTTTTTTATAAAGGAATACATTGAAATTTAAGATTTTCAATAAGGGTTCGGCGGTTAATGATTTTGAGCCGGTCGGGGCGTATATGTTCGGCTCTGACGGGATGGCCGTACGAAAGGCGCAAATTGCTTTCGCTGACGGCCTTTTGGAATGTTACAAGCCGACGCAGGAGACGGCCGGCGTGGCGTTATTATGGCCTGTCGAGGGGTTCGGCAGCGTGCTTTTACCCACGACGTGCCTGCCTGAAAGACAGGAACCGTATAATCTAAATCTCGAATTGGCCCGCGGCCGGCTGATGCAAATCATTACAAAACGTGAGGACTGGACTATTTTCGAGGACACCGAGGACACGGCTGTCCTTCATGACCAGGCGCAGGACTTATTCATCAAGGCCATTCAGAACGTTTCTGACGCTGCGCAGGCCTCACAACTTGCCGACCAGTCGCTTCAAAAGGCGCTTGCCTTTTCGGAAAACCTCGCTGCCAAACATTCGAAGGTCCTTTTCGCGACACGCGGAAAAAATCGCAGTTTCGGGCGGGGCTGTCTCGGCTGCCGAGTTGACTGTAAACAGGTCGCTAATCCCGCTTACACTGAACAACTCGCAGGTGTTTTCGGGCAGGTGTTCGTGCCTTTCGACTGGGGCCAGATTGAGAAGGAACGAGGCGCATACGACTTTTCGAAACTCGATACCTGCATAAGCACACTGAGCAAAAGAAAACTGGCCGTCGGAGCAGGCCCCCTGCTTTGCTTTTCGAAGGAAACCCTGCCCAAATGGCTTCTCGATAAGGAGGTCACGTTCGAAAAAATCCGCGACTCGGCCTATCAGTTTATCGCCGCCGCGGTCTCACGCTACGCCGGTATGGTCAGGAGCTGGATAGTCATCAGCGGAATGAACACCTGCAATTATTTCGGGTTTGGTTTCGAGCAGGTGCTCGAAATAACACGGACCGCGAACATGGCGGCCAAGGCGGCCTCGGAACGGGCGATGAGGATTATCGAAGTCAGTAACCCCTGGGGCGAGTATTACGCGACAAAGCCCGATACTATCCCGCCGATTGTTTATATGGATATGGTCATCCAGAGCGGCATAAGTTTCGATGCCTTTGGCCTGTCGATGCGGTTCGGTAAAAATGAGTCGGGTATGCACATCCGGGATATGATGCAGATTTCCGCCGCCCTCGATTCTTTCGCCCCGATATCAAGACCTGTGTATATCACGCAAATTGAAATCCCCGGGCGAGACACTCGCGGCGACGGAGGCGTATGGCACGGCCCCTGGGACCCGGTAAGACAAGCCGAATGGCTCGACCAGTTTTATAGAATCGCTCTCGGCAGAACGTTCATCGACGGCGTAACCTACTCCTGCCTGGCCGATACAAAAGAAAGCA
>CAYLXJ010000450.1:0-1567 GCA_964387385.1 uncultured Pirellulales bacterium | reverse complement strand
TTATAACGGGGCTGAATGGTTATCGTGCAACTGTCAATGGTCGTATGTTTCGGGAAATCTATTTTTGCCACTAAGACACCAAAACACAAAGTTTTAATTTTCTATTTGAGATTTTCAGATTATCGACTGAAAGGATAGCGGAATCAGCGGATTTGTCAAGAAATGAGCGGTGGAAAAAGTGAAAAGCGGGGTATTGACATTTGAGGTTTAATATGGGAAAGTTTAATATTCGTAATTCAGGCAAACATTCGTCAAACTTTAGTGTTCTGCGAAAGGATAAGTCATGAGAATCGGTACAAAATCAGCATTGCTGATTGTCTGCGCACTGGCAAGTAGTGTTTTTGGGTTAGGCAAGCCCGCCAAGGAAGAAAAAATGAAGGTCAAGGAAGAAGTCAGGGACGTTCAGGTCGAGGAAAAGAAGGAACAGGCGAAGCCGGCGGCGCCGGCTGCTGAAGCGGCGCCTGCCCCTGAGGTAAAACCGGCCGAACCGAAGCCCGCACAGGCCACGTCGGACAAGGACATAGCCGTAACGGTCAATGGCAAGGCGATTACCGAGGCCCAGCTCGATGAGAGGATAAAGCCGATAATCGCGAGAATGGCTATGCGGATGGAGCCGAACAGTATCGAGATGTATAAAAGCCGGGTCAGGAATCAGGCGCTGGAGGGAATGATTATGGAGGATTTGCTCGATGAGGAAGTGAAAAAAGCGGGAATATCCGTTACGGACAAAGACGTTAACGATAAAATCGGTGAAATTCTCGCCCAGCAGGGAATGACAATGGAAGGTATGCGGCAAATGCTGCAAATGCAGGGTCAAACCGAGGAGCAAATGAGGCAGCAGATGCACAAAGGTCTTGCGTATGAGAAGTTAATGGAGCTAAAGGCCGGAGCCGCCGAGGTCAATGATGCCGAGGCGCTTGCCTTTTATGAGAAGAACAAAGAGGACTTCAATAATCCCGATCAGGTGCAGGCCAGCCACATACTGGTAAAAGTTGAGCAGAACGCGACGCCGGAAGAGAAGGCGGCGGCGAAGGCGAAAATCGAGAAGCTGCTCAAGCAGGTCAAGACGCCGGACGCAAATTTCGCACAACTGGCCAGGGAGAATTCCGATTGCCCGTCGAAGGCCAAAGGGGGCGACCTCGGTTATTTCGGCAGAGGACAAATGGTTCCTGAATTCGAGGACGCGGCCTTTGCGATGAAGCCGGGCCAGATTAGCGGCGTGGTTGAGACGCAGTTCGGCTATCACATTATCAAAGTAACCGACCGCAAAGAGGCCGGAATAACGCCCTTCGAGAAGGCCAAGGATGACATTAAAAATAACCTCCAGCAAATGAAGAAAAACCAGCTATTCCGCGATTATGTCCGCAACCTGCGGGATAGCGCGAATATCGTATATCCGCCGGGTAAAGAGCCCCCGCCGGCACCCGCAATGCCCGTAACACCGAGAAGTGCCCCCGCGGCGCCAGCGCCGAAGTAAAGGATTAATTAAAAGTTACAGCGGACAGTCCCGACTCGTCGGGGCTGTCCGCATTTTTTTTATTTCAGCAGCGTTGCCGGATTGAGGTTG
>CAYLXJ010000449.1:0-1577 GCA_964387385.1 uncultured Pirellulales bacterium | reverse complement strand
GTATAAGAAGGCGAGGTCTTTGAGTTTTGTTCCCTGAGCGGCAAGCTGAGACAACTGATGGGAGCTGAGGAGAGTTTTCTGGTCTGCCCTTCGCAAGACGGGGAGTACATTCGGCGTCAAGTCGCTATAGTAGGCCGGAAGCGACATTCGATTGATAGCGGGATTTCGCTCATCGGATGGCTGCTGGCCTGGTTTCGGGATAGGAGTGAAAATGCCGTTAGTCAGCCGCCAGGCCTGTGTTTTGAAATCGAAGACAGCGGCATCGGCCTCAATCCATCCGGTCGGTTCCCAGATTGATGAGCCGGGGATTTTTGCGCGAGTGATGATTATCGGTTTTTGAAGCGTCGATGTTTCGACGTCGAACCGGGGCGAGCATAAAAGCGAGCCGTTGGCGTCGCTGACAAACCATACGTCGTAATATTCCTTTCCCGGCAGGTCGTCCTTTGCGCGGACGAGTTTGCTGCTCAGCGACGGTATTAGAATTTCCTGGTCAATAACCAGAAGCCCCGATAAAGCCAGCGAGAGAATCAGTATTGGAGCGATGACGCGTTTGAGAGATATGCCCGATGCCATCATAGCGGTCAACTCATTGTGCTTTACCATTTTGCCTAATGAGAACGCCGCGGCGACGACGGTAATCATTCCTGCGAAATCCCTGAAATACAGAGTGCTGTTAAGGCCGTAATAAGTGAAGATATTGGTAATTACCGAGGCAGCGCCGAGGTAGGCATTTTCGGTGAATTCGTCGAGGTTGACGAACAGGTCGATGACTATACGCAGCCCCAGCAGAACGCATAACGAAATGGCGTAGCCGATAAGAAAATTCTTCGCGACGTATTTATCTAAAATTTTCATAATATTTTAATGCTTCAATAATCTGCGATATATTTCCAGGCCGAGAAGCGAAAGGACAATAAGGCCTGCCCACATCAGCATCACTCCTGACAGGATTGTCGAGTGCGGATTTTTTGTGATATTTTTTCCCATCATAATGCAGGAGACAAGTGCGAGGGCCGGCAGAGCGCTCGCCGCGAAGGCCGTAAGCATGTGGCCGTCCTTGAGAACAATGCCGAGGCCGATACCTATCATAATAAGCGTAATGCAGCCGACGCCGAACACGAGTCGCGAGTGCGTTTCGGCCCCGATTTCCGCCAGCGTCATCGTGATTTCCTTGCGGAGGTCTTTTTGCAGGCGAGTCAATTCTGCGCTGGGGCCGGTATGGAGGGCGGCCGAAGTCAGCTCTGGTGTAATTTCCTCGAGCACGCGGTCCGATTTGAAATTATCGGTTACGGCGGCGGGCATCACCAGGCCCTTGATTATGTGCCTTGTGATGATATTTTCCAGTCCGGGAGCAACCTGCCAGCTTGCGTTTCGTATGTCGAGCGTCAACGTTGATGAAAGCTCATCTCCCTCGATAATCAGAAACGCCCTCTTGGCTGCAAGGGGCCGTCCGGGCTGACTGCTCGTCAGTTGTCTTTCAGTAATCGTAACATCGTTAAGCTGCAGGCGTTTTTCATCACGTATTTGGCAGCTTTTGGCGGTGAGTTCTATGAGCTGGCGGTCGCTGTGCAGCATAA
>CAYLXJ010000448.1:0-1577 GCA_964387385.1 uncultured Pirellulales bacterium | reverse complement strand
CACTTATACCTCAAACGACTGCCGCATCAAAAAGTATTACTGCGGGTCTTATCACGATAAGCATAATTGTTGTAATAACTGTTTTCTGGCTTTATATGGATGCCCAGACCAAGCTGGATGACCTCAGGGCCGAACACGCCAGCATTCGAAGCTTATACGATAACCTGTCGGCCTCGAATGAAAACATCAGTTCAATCCAGCAGGAGCTGGCAAGCTCGAAAGTTGAACTTGCACAAATCCGAAGTAAAATCGCCTCGTCCAGAAGTGAGCTTGAACGGGTCCAGACCGACCTTAACAGGGCCAGGCGAAACCTCGATACCGTCCAGTCGCAGCTTTCGGGTATTCAGGGACAGATTTCACTGTCGCGGGTTGAAATAGAGAGCATACAAAACGGCCTGAACCAGAGCAAAAATGATTTAGATGACTTGAATACCAAAAACACAGAGCCAAACGTCACTGCACAACCGCAATAACTAATTTTTCATATTCAGTCGTTCAAGCAGCTTCCAGCCCGCGGGCAACGTAAAGGCCGCAATCGCGATTTTCAGAAGGTCGCCCGGAATAAAAGAAACAAATCCTGCGATAAATGCTGTTTTAACGCTGGTTAGAAACGAGAGCCATGCAGATCCGAAAGTAAGCAAAACGGCATCGCCGATAATCATTGCCGCAATAGTAGTTAAGATGCGCCTGTCCCAGCCCCTTTCAGCCAGTCGCCCGACAAGATAAGCAGCAAAAACAAAACCGACAAGATAGCCGCCCGTAGGCCCAAATATCGCTGCCAATCCAACGCCCGCCGTAAAGACCGGCAAACCCATAAGCCCTTCGGCAAGATAGGCAAGCATCGTCAGCCCGCCTCGACGCGAGCCGAACAGCGCGCCTAACATCAAAACGGCAAATGTCTGGCCCGTAATCGGCACCGGACTAAAGGGCAAATAAATACTTATCCTGGCGCTTAAGGCGACCCAAAGCGATCCGCATAGGATTACGAGCGAATCATAAATAATCGCCGAAATCTTCTCGTTAGGCCGAAAAACATCCGCTACTGTGCTTGTCATCTGCATCGCATTTCACCTGAGATAAAAAATTATATTTTTTAAGTCGCCGATATTATATTATACCTGCCTAAATCAGTCAAATAAGCTCATACGTCCTGTAAAAATTGGGACTTTTACCGGCTCAGAATAAGATTTTTTGGCTATCGGAAAAAATCCCGGAATTTTTTTAATATAATTGCTATAATGGTAATCAGTATGTTTGGTTGTCACTATCGAGAGTATTGATTGAGGTCAAAATAAGGAAATGAAACAAATAGCGATACTTATGGCTTTGTTTATTATAGTTTCGGGCTGCAAGGCCCCGTGCGATAAAAGAGCGCAGACACAATCCTTTTCGCTTTACGATTCTGCCATTGAAAATCTGAGCTTGACTTTTGAGCAGCTCGAATCCCTGCGAAAGGAAAAGGACTTTTTTGTCAAATCGCTGGAGGACTTCGAGCGGCAAAAAAACGAGTTCGGATACTTCTTTGACGCCGGCCGGCTTAACAGCCAGATGCAGGAGTTCACCGAGTGGCACAGGGA
>CAYLXJ010000447.1:0-1620 GCA_964387385.1 uncultured Pirellulales bacterium | reverse complement strand
ACAGCCGATGCACCGTTACGCAGGCCGATATTAATTGCGTGCGCCGGTATTTCATTATAGGCGAGTCGCTTGTGGTAGATTTGATTAAGGAAAAGACCGAGGGCAAGGATGCGCCCTCGATTAAGCATTTTGCAGCGACCGGCGACATTGTGCATCTTGCAGGCACGAGAATGGCCGGACAGCGCCTCCTGGGAGGCGTTGAGCTTAAATGCACGCGGATTGATTATGACGCCGTCGAGGACAAATTTACTGCCATCGGTCCCGGCCTGATAAAAATGGACAACTCCCAGACAGATGAGCTGCAAAAGGGGCTTGGCAGGTTCAGCTTGAGGCGTAAATGCTACGCATTCCTGCGCAATTTCGATTATCTGGAGTTCAACAGGCGGGGTAACCATCTCCTCGCGTATTCCAAAGAGGATTCAATGCTCGCGGATTTGATTCCGGTTTCGAACAGCGACAGCCGCGACAAGGTCGCCGTGACCGCCTCGCGTGTCGAGGCCGATGTCGTCGAGACATCGGCCGGCAGGACAGAGCTTGCGGGTCTTGTCGCAAAAGGCGCGGTTACCTACGAGGACAGTGACGTTCAATGTGCGGGCGGCGAGTTTGTTTATGATATCGACGGTCCGTTTATCAGTATGCGGGGCGACGGGACACGACCCTGCATTTTTAATGGCGCGATCGTAGATTCCGCCTGGCGCGACCCAAAGACAGGCAAATGGCAGACACGCCTAAAAGGCCCCGGAGCAATAAAATAATTGCCGATTTTAGCGGCAAAGTATTTGTAAACAATCGAGCGTCAATTCACCGAGGTTGGCGATGATTTTTTCGGCAGGTTTTAGCTGGTCGGCGGGGTAGGAATTGGTGATGGCTACGGGGTGCATACCGCCGTTTCGGGCAGCCTCGAGGCCCCAGTGAGAATCCTCGATAACAACACAATCCTGCGGCTGAATCGTTGGGAGTGATTTTTTATTCAAAAGTTTCAAGGCAAGCAGAAAGCCCTCGGGGTTGGGCTTGCCTTTTTTGACCTGTTCGGCTGATACGATAGCATCAAAATAAGCGAGCAATCCAGCACCTTTCAAAATCATTTTGATTTCAGACAATAATGCGCCGGAACAAATCGCCATAGAGATTTTGTTGTCGGCCAGCATTTTCAGGAGCTGCGGGACGCCAGCAATAACGGGGGCCAGTGTCTCGGCAAGTTTTTTGAATATGCGGGCCTTTTCAGTAAGAAGCTGTTTGAATTCTTTGCCGGCAATCGGGAGGTTTCTTTCCCTGGCGACAACCTGCAGGAGTTCTTTATCGGACAGGCCCAGAAAGCGGTCGTAATATTCCTGCGTTGTGACTTGAAAGTTGAATTGTTCGAATATGCGATTAAATGCCTGATAGTGGAGTTTTTCAGTATCGACTAAGACGCCGTCAAAATCGAAGATTATCGCTCGCAGCATAAGCTTTACCTCATTGTTCTGGCACGGGGCCGACGAGGGCAGGGAAATCCGTGAAGGACGATTTGTCGCCTGAGCAAAGTAGTTGGGTCATCGAGGAGAGAAGAGGAGCGTTTTTGGTTATGAATCGCCGGGCGATAATCGCTTTACGTTTTTTCATCGGGATTTTCTGACCGTC
>CAYLXJ010000446.1:0-1622 GCA_964387385.1 uncultured Pirellulales bacterium | reverse complement strand
GCATCTGGGCGGTCAACAATCCAGACGCCGGCTGCACCTTCAGTATCTGGCTGCCAAAGAATCCACCCTGGGCCTGACAATCGAAAATATCCCCGCCAGCGGTTAAGAAAGCTTTGCTGCTTAAGAGCGGCAAGTTCGGCTTCTTCCTCTGCGAGGGCCTGCGGGTCGGACGAGACAAATGTTTTTAATCCTCGTGCAAGGTCAACGTGGGAAGGCTGGTTTTCGTTTTTTTCCTGAGGCGTCATTATTATCCGAAAGACACGCCGACTTCCTTGGCGACGCTGCGAATGTGGTCAGCGGCCTGTCTGTATTCCTCGGCGTCCTTCAAGTGCTCAATCATCAGTGGGATATCAGGGTATTTGCTCAATTCTTTCAGATATGTCCTGTAGTCAAGCCCGCCGAGACCCGGCCTGATTTCATCGAGATGTGCTAAAGCGGCTTCGCCTAATTTGACGTCCTTCGCGTGGCAGCTTTTAATCATTGGCCCGAGCTTTTCAAAACATTCGCTTATTACAAAACTATTGGCGTAGTATAAAGGCGGGCTGTAAATCAGGTTTGTCGGGTCCAGATGCACGCCGAACTGCTGTCGGTCGATTGCCTTTATCAGCCGAAGGTAGGTATCCGCTGAAATCGGGTACCACCACATCCCTGTCTCGAGCGTATAGAAGGTTCGCGTCGGTTTCACGCCGTCGATAATCAGCCGGACCGATTCGACAATCATATCGAACGTCTCATCTTTCAGGTTGTCCGGATGCTGCCCGGCCCAGCTTTTTGGATTACGCGAGCCGCATACGTTTACGCAGCATCGGGCGCCGATTCGGTCTGCAAGCGCAAGCTGCTTCTGACAATTGGCGATGGATTCCTTGCGAGTTTTTTCATCAGGGGAAATCGGATTATTGCCCCACGCGCCGACCTCGGCAATCGCGATATCGGCTCTTTTGGCCGCCCCTTCGTATGCCTTTACAACGTCGTCCGTGGCCTTCGCATCGACGGGGCAATATGCTGCCCTGTAGCCAAGCGATTTCAATTCGGCTACCCATTCATCGGGGTTTTTGTGCTTTCCGAATACCGGCCCGCCGAGCCGTAACGTTTTTGACGATTCTTTTCCTATTGCCATTTTGCCCGCTCCCGCGGCGGCCAACACCGCTGCCGCCGTTGTGTTTTTAAGAAAATTCCTTCTCGACATACGATTTTCCCTGTAAGTCATAGTTCGTTCTCCTTTTCTGACTCGAACACTATCAAAATAACAACACCATCCGGCAAAAACTATTGACTGAATCCTATTATCAGTTCAATTTGAATGCGGTCAAGCTCAAATATCTGTAAAGGCCAAAATCCGGCTTAAAAGAAAGCCACAATCAATTAACGCTGGATACTCTGATATGTAATGATACAATAAACGTCGGAAGGACAAGCACGAACAAACTATTTCGTGAGAGCGCTGTTTATGTCAATTGATACTCAAATCCTTTGCCCTTTGGTGTCATAGTAGCTCTACCCATAACTAATAAGATTACAAGTATATCTTGAATATAATAGCCGAGTTTATCTCCGTATGTATACGGCCAGTATACCCCTACCCATTGTCAAGACAGAAAACGGAAGAATTTAAGATGGATTCA
>CAYLXJ010000445.1:0-1622 GCA_964387385.1 uncultured Pirellulales bacterium | reverse complement strand
TCAGATACAATTATTGTCATTGGGGAGGAAACTTTTAACAGAACGGCAGGCATTTTATCAATTCGAGGTTTTAGCGTATCGCTCGAGGAGCTTTTGCTCGGCTTGGGCTGTCCACAGGCCGTTATTGAGGCAAGCGTCAACTTCGGGCATTTTGTCGGCAAGTTTTGTAATCGGCGTAAGGCCGAGTCCCTTGCAGGCGGGATAGGCGATGATTTTACCGCCGATTGAGCGGTTTTCGATGGCTTTAATGCCGTCGCAAACGCCGTCGAGTCCACAGACGGCGGCCACCGAGACGTTTGTGTCAAGCCGACCCGATTCAATCTGCGCAAGCATCGCCTTCATATCCTCCAGCGCTGAGCCGCTTGTTCCGATGAAATATAATTGCCTCTCGATATAAGTATCAAGGTCGATTTTGGTTGTGGCCGTGGAAGATATGCCGGCAAATATGTTTATTATGCCTCGTCTGGCTGCAGCTCGTATGGAATTGGCTGCGAGTTCCGGCGCTGCCGCCACAATCACCGCATAGTCAAAAAGTTTGGTGATTTGTTCTTTTGTCGGATTATATTGCCGGTATACCACGCCGTTTTCTTTGGCTATCGGCTCGGCCACTCTTGCCAGAGTTGACAAACGATGCTCATCGGCGTCGCCGGCAAAAATGCTTACGCCTTCGATTCGCTGCCAGATATTTCTTATGACGTGCATCGTTCCCATAGGTCCTGCCGCGCCGACGATATTAATTTTGTCGCCTTTGCGGATAGAGCCGTTTTCGGGTATGTGTTTCATTGAGTCGGCCGGTTCGAACCCGATGGTTCCGGTTATACGAATGCCGCCGTAATGCACCCGGCCAATCGGGACAATTATGTCCCTTCCAAACCTCTCGCCGCAAAGCACGATGTTGAAAAGCCCCTTCGGGCCGACCTTTGCGAACAGCATTTCAACCCTATTGGGGTTGCTGCCCATATAAATCACGTCGTCAAAGGCGCCGTCCTTGAGCCGGGCAAGGTCGGGGCAGGTTTCCATAGCGCCGTTAAAACCCTTGGGCGGCTCATACTGCGAGAACCACGTTATTTTACCGGGCCTGCCGTATTGTTTGAAAAGTTCCGCGAGGTCGTTTGTCGTTAGAATAACATCGGCGACAATCAGCATCTCGCCATTGGGTTTTATCAGTCGCCGTTCTTTTCCCGTGTATGAGTTTTCAACGCAGGCCAGGGGTTCAATCAAAGCGACGGCCGATGAGCTTAAATGCTGAGGCACCGGAATCAGCATCGACTCGCCTTCCGGCGAGGTGATTACACGCTCATCCATTAGAATGTATTCCTGAAGAGCACCCTCGAAATTGTAACCAAAAGCCGCGTTGGATTGTGCTGTGGGCAGCCAGCGGTAATCTGTCTCAACGAGAAAACGCTGGCCGGGCTTAAAACGTTTGACGTCTTTACCGACTGCCTCGACTCGCACAACAGTTTCATGTCCCGGCACAGTGGGCTTGTCCGCGGGGACGTAGCTGGGGATTTCGGAAAGCACGTCCGGGGAAATTCCGCCGACAACCTCTGCCTTTCGCGGATGGGCCGAAAACTGTTTAAGCAGTTTCAAATCACTGAAGCATAATCCGACTGCCTCAACCC
>CAYLXJ010000444.1:0-1623 GCA_964387385.1 uncultured Pirellulales bacterium | reverse complement strand
GTCTTTTGTTGCCTTTCATATATGCAGATTTTAACAGCGAGCATAGCTAAAGGCCCATAGGTATTTTGCTAATAGGTATTAGGGATTTCTCCTATTTTTTATTTTTCGCCGAAAGATTAAAAATGATTAAAGTCCTGTTGTTGGAAAATTTATAAAAATGTAAAGACAAACGAATTTATGTAAGGAGAACTCCCTATGATGACCAAGACGAGAGAATGTGCCCCGGAATGCGCGGAGGATATTTTCTGCGGGGTGAATACGACTGCTGAAATCAAAGAGGCAACAGACCTTGAAAAAAAGCACCTGCCCGTAATAACCTGCCCAAAAAAGGTCAAGAAGGGTGAGCATTTCGAGGTAACGGTCGAAGTGGGAAAACTGATGCCACATCCTAACGAGCCGGGGCACTTTATCGAATTTATCGAGCTATACGCGGGCGATACTTATCTTTGCCGGATGGATTTTACCGCCAAGACGACTTGTCCGGTTATGAAAACCTGTATCTGCTTAGACCATTCTCACGGCAAGCTGCGAGCGTTCGAGAGATGCAACCTGCACGGGACCTGGGCGAATGAGGTGGATATCGAGGTGGTCTGAGAGCGGGGAAAATAAAGCAAATGACAAAGGCGGAAGACACGCAGGAGAACTTCAAAATCTGTATTCAGGGCAACTGCTCCAAATGCCCCAGCTTTCCAAAGGTTGCTGGAGAAGGGCTTTATTGTGCCAGGGGGGTGAGTAAGTCGGCCATTGAGAAAAAAGGATGCAACTGTCCCGAATGTCCGGTCTGGATAAACGCAGGTTTGTCTGGTATGTATTATTGCGCGGGCGGCGGATAGTTGTCCGTGAAGGTGACATACTGAGGCAAAGAAATGGCACAGACAGGCACGATAGAGCCGAAATGGGAACATTTCGCACACGAAGCAGATGTCGGGATAAGGGGTATAGGGCCATCAAAAGAGCAGGCGTTCGAGCAGGCGGCGATGGCGATGACCGCCATAATCGCTGACTTAAAGAACATTAAACTCGAACAAAGGATTAATATAACCTGTGAGGCGCCGGACGATGAACTGCTGCTCGTCAACTGGCTGAACTCGCTGATTTATGAAATGGCGACGAGGCGGATGTTATTCGGAAGATTCGAGGTATTTATAACCAAAAACAAGCTAAGCGCACTGGCGTGGGGGGAGAAAGTGGATACCAAGAGGCACTCGCCTGCCATAGAAGTTAAGGGGGCGACGGTCACGAATTTAAGCGTCAGGCAGGACAAACACGGTCGATGGATTGCGCAGTGCGTTGTAGATGTATAAAGCAGGGAAGCAAATTTATGAATAGAGCGAGATTGAAGAAACGCGCCGATTATGAGTGGGTCATAGAGTTGACGGGCAAGATGAAGGTGCCAGCGGTGATTTTCGGCGACGAGGGCCTGATTATGGCGATGGATGAAAAGGTCGCGGAGCAGGCCATAAATGTGGCGGCGCTGCCGGGAATCGTAAAGGCAAGTTTCGTAATGCCCGACGGGCACTGGGGCTACGGTTTCCCGATTGGGGGGGTTGCGGCGTTTGACCCTGAGCAGGGGGGCGTTGTGTCAGCGGGCGGTGTGGGTTTTGATATTTCCTGCGGCGTAAG
>CAYLXJ010000443.1:0-1625 GCA_964387385.1 uncultured Pirellulales bacterium | reverse complement strand
ACAATCGCGATTACCCTGCGCTTCCATTTGTCCTGCTCAGGATAATGAATCGCGCCGGTAATATAATCCAGCAGCGGCTCATAAAAGGGCTTGCCCCTGTGCTCGGCATAATGCTCTTCCGCAAGAAACCGGCTGACGTTGACAATTTTGGCCGAGGCAAAACGAGCCCCAGTGTGAAATTCCGACAACTGTGAAAAGATGAAGCCCGTTATTGAGTTTTTGAGGGCGTCCGGCTTGATGAGTACCAATGTCTGTTCGAACTGCTTTTTATCCATTATTCGACACCTGCCTGCAAAACGGTCGCGATAGGGAAAATACCGGTCACAAAAATCATTTTATTTAAGATACTAAAAGGGCCTGTCTTTGTCGAGACAGGCCCTTTCATTGACTTTACATCTTTGCCATTTTTTCCATTATATCGACCGTGCGGTTCGAGTAGCCCCACTCGTTGTCGTACCAGCTTATGACTTTTACGGTCTTGCCCTTCACCATTGTCAAAAGCGAATCGAAGATGCTCGACGCAGGATTATTGACGATGTCGCTGCTGACGATTGGCTCATCGCAATAAACCAGCACGCCTTTCATCGGGCCTTCTGCTGCCTTTTTCATCGCTGCGTTTACGTCCGCTATGGTCACGTCCTTTTTGACGTTGACGACGAGGTCAACGATGCTGCCGACCGGTATTGGGACGCGAATCGCGAAGCCGTCTAACTTGCCGTCGAGTTCAGGGACGACCTTGCCGATTGCTTTTGCCGCTCCCGTGCTTGTGGGAATCATATTGGCCGCTGCCGCCCTTGCCCGGCGCAGGTCCTTGTGAATCTGGTCTGCTACCTTCTGGTCGTTGGTGTATGCGTGAATCGTCGTCATAACGCCGCTTTCAATGCCGAACGTATCGTTGAGGACCTTTGCGATTGGCGCAAGGCAATTTGTCGTGCAGCTCGCATTCGAGACGCATTTTACATTACCGGTAAGCTTGTCGTCATTGACTTTCATAACGATTGTCGCCTCGATATCGTCCTTAGCCGGAACGGTCAGCACAACCTTCTTGGCTCCTGCCTTGATATGGTCGCCGTAGCCGCCCTTTTCGGATGATGCCTTTGTGAATATGCCAGTCGATTCGACCACGATTTCGACGCCCATGTCCTTCCAAGGCAGTTCCGCCGGGTTCTTTACGGCCAGCACCTTTATGGTCTTTCCGTTTATCACAAGGTCCGTGCCCTTCGCCTCGACGGTTCCCGGCCACTTTCCTTCGACTGTATCGTATTTGAACAGGTGCGCCAGCGACTTGGCGTCCGATAGATCGTTGATTGCTACCAGTTCGAGGTTGCTTTTGCGGCTCATCAAAATTCTCGTTACGGCCCTGCCGATTCGGCCAAAACCGTTTATTGCAACTTTTGTTGCCATTTCTGTTTCTCCTTTTTAACCGGATATTAACAAGGTTTACCCGCCTGCGGCGGGTTTATCCGCTATTAGCGGGTTTCTTTACAAAATAGGGCGTCCGGCCCCGGTTTTGGCCTCAACGCAAACGATGTAATCTATTATTACGCAGCCCGTTTGTCAATACCTTGTTGTTCAAACTTAGGGCTTTTTTCATAAGTCTATCTCCAACAAGTCCCTATGAGTCC
>CAYLXJ010000442.1:0-1631 GCA_964387385.1 uncultured Pirellulales bacterium | reverse complement strand
AAAACTTGTCGCAGGTGGCACAGATGGCAAAACTGTCTCACAGTTTATTGTCTGCCCCACTCTCGCTGGTATCGTCGGAGCCTACAAGGAAATCCAAGAAAACCTCTTGAGATTAGATCTTTTGAAGTTGGCCTATGACAACGATGGCTAACAGGTCAATCCCCGACAGTTAGTGGGAATAATGGGGACAGCTATATTTATAAATCATAAACCTGCGATCATAAATCATAAATGAATTATCTCTGTGACCTTCCTCCTTCGCTGTCGCTTCGGAGGACAGGCTGTGTTCTCTGCCTGCCCGGCGTAGCTTTAGCGAAGCGGGGTGGCTATAATCTCTGCCTGCCCTGCGAAGCCCATAGGGCGAAGCGGGGTGGCTAATAACCTCATTGATCAGAAAGGATTGATTATGGTAAAGACAGTTTTCAAATCAGCGATTGTATTGCTTTTAATCACGACAGTCGCCGCGGCAGAGCAGGCAAAAATATATGAAATTGACGCGTCCGTAGAGTCGCGGTCGATATCATTCGAGAATCCGACGGGGGCAAAGGGAAAGGGCGGGACGGCCTCAAGCAAAATCGGCGTTGGACGAAAGGGATTGCCCGCGAAGGATTTCTCGCCAGGAAAGACCTATACGCTGTGCGACATCGACGGCCCCGGCTCAATCCGCCATATCTGGGTCACGGTTCGCAAAGACGTCGATACCCTTCAGGGAATCGTAATCCGGGCTTATTGGGACGGCCAATCGCATCCGAGTATCGAGGCGCCGCTGGGGGCGTTTTTCGGCATTATGCACGGTAAAATCGGGGCCTATCAAAGCGCAGTTCATTCGGTTAATCCCGAGGCGGGAATGAATATATGGCTTGAAATGCCGTTTAAGAAACAGGCGAAAATTACTCTTACAAACGAATCGAAAACAAGCACGCCTCTTTTTTATTACATCGATTATACAACGGGCGACAAGCTGCCCTCGAAATTCGGACGCCTGCACGCATTGTATCGGCGGGAAAATCCGACAACGCTCAAGCAGGATTTTGAGATTTTGCCCAAGCGGACGGGCAAAGGCCGATTCGTCGGCTGTGTCATCGGCTGCAGGGCGCTGGAGGAAAACTGGTGGGGAGAAGGCGAGGTCAAGGTATATCTCGACGGCGATAAGGATTTCCCGACTATTTGCGGAACAGGAACAGAAGATTACATAGGTCAATCCTGGGGTCTGCAAAACGTCGCCTATCTTTACGGCGGCACAAGCTTAATTGAAGGCCCCTTGAATACCTTTTACCGCTGGCATATCAAGGACCCGATTTACTGGAAAAAAGACATCCGCGTAACAATCCAGCAAATCGGCTGGTCACAGCAGGTAAACGACAAAACCGGCAGCGGACTCTACGAACGGCAGGACGACTGGAGCTGCTCCAGTTTCTGGTATGAGCCGATTCCCAGCGCCAAATTACCCGAAATGCCCGACTACAAAGCCAGAATTAAGGATTACATAGCCGAAATAAAGAAGTAAACCTGATTTGTAAGTGGTTGCGTTCGTGGCACGTCCATCTTGGCCGTGCTTGCACGGGCTGGAAGCCCGTGCCACGATGGACGTTAGACGCAACCGATACGAGCCGCGCAACCGCAACCGTTCG
>CAYLXJ010000441.1:0-1694 GCA_964387385.1 uncultured Pirellulales bacterium | reverse complement strand
GCATTATTCGGGCAATAAAGCCGAATAATGTTACCCTATAACTTCTTCCCTTTCAATACTAAATAAAATGCTGATTTTCGCGATAATTAAATAAGGCGTCTTTTCCTGCTTGTTCCCTATGCATATTTAACCAGAAAGAGAAAAATGAAAGAATTGAACGGATATATAAGGACTGAGCTGATTATTCCGGATTTGAACGCGGCTAACAAGCGCGACGCAATCCGGCAACTTGTGGACAGGGTCTTTGAGATAAGCAACGGGCATTTGAAAAGCGTTTCGAAGGACAGCGTCTGCGAGCAGATCCTCAGCAGGGAAAACCTTATGACCACCAGCGTCGAAAACGGCCTGGCTTTTCCCCATGCCCTGGTCGAGGGGTGCTCAGAGCTGATTATCGCGATAGGCATCTCGAAAAAAGGCGTTGATTTCGACAGCAGGGATATGACGCCCAGCCATATTCTCATTCTCTCAATCAGTCCCGATGACAAGCCCTACATACACTTGCAGGCAAAGGCGGCAATCAGGCGGTTTTTGTCAGAGCAGAAAAATCTCGATGAAATTTTCAACGCCGCCGACGCCGGAAAAATCGCCGGCATTCTCAATAACGCGGGAGGTGATATACACAAAAGCGTTCTTGCGCGTGAGATAATGCGGCCGGTTTCAAGGTATATAACACTCGATACCACCATTGAGGAGACAATGCGGATAATGCACCAGAGCAAGCTCGACATTCTGCCAGTGGTTGATGACGATAATACCCTGCGGGGTCAGTTATCCTGTCCGAGGATTTTTTCATACGGCGTACCTAACTTTTTCAAGCAGCTGCAAACGGTATCGTTCGTTAAATACCTCGACCCCTTTGAAAAATACTTCAGATACTGCGGCAACCTGAAGGTAAAAGACATCTACGACCCGTCGGTGGTTTCGGTCAATCTCGAAAGCACGCTGATGGAGATAATTTTTGAAATGGCCACGAGGTTCCGCAGCCGGCTTTATGTCGTCGATAAAGGCAAGCTCGTAGGCGAAATAGACCGCTTCTGTATTATCGAAAAAATACTTTTCTGCTGACGGCTGAGGAAATAGAGCTATGGACATTAAGGCAATCTTTTCGGTGCTGATTTTTGCGGGAGCTTACGTACTTATTGTCAGCGAGAAAATCAATAAGACAATCGTCGCAATTCTCGGCGGGGTATTGATGCTTTGTTTTCACCTTGTTTCATTCGAGCAGGCCGTCGCAGCCATCGACCTCAACGTGATTTTTCTGCTTGTAGGTATGATGGCGGCAATGCATATCCTTTCGCGAACGGGCTTTTTTCAGTGGGTGGCAGTCAGCATCGCCAAACACGCAAAAGGAAGCCCGCTTGTGATTATGTCGCTGATGATGGTCGTAACGGCGATTATCTCGGCGTTTTTAGACAACGTTACGACGGTCGTTTTGCTTGTGCCGGTTACTATTCTTATTTCGCAAATTCTCGAAATCTCGCCGGTCCCATTTGTGATAGCTGAAGCGCTTGCCTCAAATATCGGCGGCACAGCTACGCTTATAGGCGACCCGCCCAATATCCTCATCGGGCTTCAGGCCGGACTGTCTTTTAACGCATTTTTAATCAATCTTGCTCCCGTGGTAATAGTTGTGTTAGCAGTTTTCGTCGCAACGGTGCTGCTTGTTTTCAGAAAACACCTTAAAGTGCCTCAAA
>CAYLXJ010000440.1:0-1716 GCA_964387385.1 uncultured Pirellulales bacterium | reverse complement strand
ATCCTCAACGGTCAAAAAATCCAGGTTGTCGTTCCCAAAAACACATGGCAGGGGGCTTATATAAAAGAAGGGGGGCAATTCGCCCTTATGGGCTGCACAGTCGCCCCCGGCTTTGACCCTGACGACTACCAGCAGACAGACCGTGAACAACTGATGAAACAATACCCTTCACAAAAAGACCTGATTATCAGATTGACCCGATAGCAGGGTATGTTATCCCTGTAATTTTATCTTGCTCACTAATTGGTGCGCCAGTCGGCTCGGCTCGGGCAGTCGATACTTATCGGTGCATTTCAAAACAATCCTTATCGCGTCGTCGAGCGTGATTTTGTTCCCCACCGACACAAACACCGGCTTTACGTCCGCCCGAGTCCTCAAAACCGCACCGACAACGTCATCGCCGTAGAGCAGGTTGCTGTATTTGCCTTTGCGTCGTCCGGGGACTTCGAAATTGCCTATTAATCGGCTTTTGGCGCAGCCCGCTGTCGGTTTATCGGCAAGAACGCCTATATGGCAGGCGATTCCGAACCGCCGCGGATGCGCGTAACCCTGCCCGTCAACTATGAAAATATCCGGCTCGCTTTTGAGTTTTTCGATGGCGTCTATGCACACGGGTGTCTCCCGAAACGATAACAGGCCCGGTATATAAGGGAAAGTAATTTTGCGTGATGCTGTAGTCGTCTCGATGACCGTAAAACTTTTTAATTCAATCACCACAACTGCCGCAAATATCTTTTTCTCGTCCTTGCTGAATGCGCAATCCAGTCCCGCGACAATCCTTGGCTCTCTTGTAATCCTCCTAAACCACACCTTTGCCGCCAGCCGCCGCTGGGTTTCTATCGCCTCCTTGTAAGACAAATCCCACTCGTGCAGTTTTTTACATTTCATCTTGAATATATTAGGTCGTGGCGCAGGCCCATGCAAGGGATTGCTGATGATTTGCTTAGCGGAGCCAGACCTCCGCAAAAAGGTAAAGGTCGTAGATATTGACTATCGCGTCGTTATTGAAGTCGCTTGTTTTGCCCGCTCCGAGCTCGCGCCACTGGCCCGATAGAATTGCGAAATCTTTGATATTTACTTTCCCGTCGCTGTTAAGGTCGGCTTTGTTGACCATTATTGCCGCCGATGTTTCCATCCAGCCCTCGCTGAATAGCTTCAAATCGTTTATATCAATGCCGTCGTCGCGGTCGAAGTCGGCTGGCAGCTCGATGCCTGCGTCCCGCCACAGGTCCGCAAGTAACGCGAAATCATAATTGTCTGCCATACCGTCATTGTCAATGTCGGCTTGTACTCCCCAGTCCTCCGGCGCAATGCTCGCCTTGGTTGTCCCGCCGTATGCCCCCATTTCAATCCGGACGGGCGTCCAGTCATTGGGTTCAAAACCGATGTCCGAGCCGGGATTGCCTGTCTCGATACAGGGACTTGTGAATTGCCCCTGTGCCCACCCGCTGCCGGCGTCCGACCAGTGCGCCCGCTTGCTCTGCAGGTGATAATCGCCGCCTGCCGTATTGACGAATCGCGGATTGATATTGATGTTCCCCGGTCCCCAGATAGCCGAGCAGCCGGCCTGGGCATTGACGCCCGTCTGCCCGCCGTCGATATCGCTGTATGATACCGTTATCGTCGATGGCGTCGCCGAACTGCCCAATCCTATCTCCTGCCCCAGCGCCGAAACATTGACCCACAAAATCGAATTGCCTAATGTTACGCCGCTGC
>CAYLXJ010000439.1:0-1735 GCA_964387385.1 uncultured Pirellulales bacterium | reverse complement strand
ACGACGCAAAGCCGGAAATTCTCGAAAGACACCAGCTTTGGGGCCGGTCAGTTGAGAGTCGGACTGGCCAGGAGCTTCTGGCAGCAACAAAAATGGCGGTTGTGCGATGACGCGGAAAAACAAGGTTTTCGGTTTTATTGCGGGCTTATTAACGTCAATGGCCGGAAAAAAAAGCAAAATCGCTGCTGAGGATTTCAAAAAAATGGAATTTTCGGCGAATACTCAACGGTTCGGCGTCAGATTTACAGAACGTATCCGCGACGTTTTCAGATTCAAATGGCTTAAAAAAGTATAAGTGTTTGCGGAGAAAAGCGAGGGGAACAAGATGCGGGAAACAGAATACCATTTAGTTAATCCGCCGGGAGAGGAGCCGGCGCTTAGCGAAAATGCTGTTACAGTGCTCGAAAACCGATACCTGCTTAAAGACGAGCAGGGAAAGGTAATTGAGACGCCGGGAGGCCTTTTCAGCAGGGTGGCGCGTCTTGTCGCATCGGCTGAGGCAAAATACGGAGCAGGCGAAAGCGAAATAGGGGATTGGCACCGGAAATTTTACGACTGTTTAGCAACGCTGAAGTTTATGCCCAATTCGCCGACGCTTATGAACGCGGGCAGGCCTTCCGGAATGCTCAGCGCCTGTTTTGTCCTGCCGATTGAGGACAGTATCGAAGGGATATTCGAAACGATAAAAGATACCGCCCTGATTCAGAAATCGGGCGGAGGAACAGGATTTTCCCTGGACCGCCTTCGCCCGACCGGCGACAGGGTGGCTTCAAGCGGCGGGACAACCTCTGGGCCGATTTCCTTCTGGCGGGTATTTTCGCAGACCACCGACGCAATTCAGCAGGGCGCTTTTCGCAGGGGCGCGAATATGGGAATGATGAATATCACCCACCCCGACATTCTGAGGTTCATACACGCCAAACAGGACCTCAAGGCCTTCACGAACTTCAATATCTCCGTAAAAGTCACCGACAAATGGATGGACACGCTCGAAAAAACACCCGACGCCCCGCATATCGTCGAGAACCCCCGAACCGGACAGAAATACCTGCTGCCCCGCAATCTCGACTTCCACAATTATATGATACAGGACTTGTTCAAGATTACTGACGAAAGCGCTATACCTCCCGACGCGAAAGAGAAGTTTTACACCGTAGGCGACTTGTGGCAAATTATTATCACCTGTGCGCATAAAACGGGCGACCCAGGACTGGGATTTATCGACCGAATCAATGAAGACAATCCAACGCCAGCACTGGGCGCAATCGAGGCGACAAATCCCTGCGGCGAACAGCCGTTATTGCCTTACGAGGCCTGCACCTTAGGCAGCATCAACCTCGCGAAATTTGTAATTAACGATAACGCCAAACCCGAAATCAACTGGGCGGGGCTCGGCGAAACGGTGAAATTATGTGTGAGATTTTTGGACAATATTTTAGACGCCTGCAATTATCCTGTGACAGAAACCGCCCAGATTGCCTGGGCAAATCGCAAAATCGGATTAGGGGTGATGGGTTTTGCGGATATGCTTTTTATGTTAGGCATTTCTTATGACAGCCGGCAAGGTATCAAATTCGGCGAATCGATTATGAAATTCATAAACGAAACCGCCCGCCAGGCCAGCAACGAATTGGCTGAAAAACGGGGGCCTTTCCCGAACTGGCCAGGCAGCATCTGGGACACCAAAAGAAACCTTAAAATGCGAAACGCAACTGTTACCTGCGTTGCGCCGACG
>CAYLXJ010000438.1:0-1743 GCA_964387385.1 uncultured Pirellulales bacterium | reverse complement strand
GGGCCGCAGGACTGGTGGCCGGGGGATACGCCTTTTGAAGTCATCGTAGGTGCAATCCTCACCCAGAACACCAACTGGACCAACGTCGAAAAGGCAATCGCAAACCTCAAAAAGGCCAAAGTGCTTACCCCCGAAAAGCTGCATCGGCTCGATATGAAAAAACTGGCTGGGCTGATTCGACCCGCCGGCTACTTCAATATCAAGGCAGGCCGAGTCAAAAACTTCATCAACTGGCTGTTTGATAATTACGAGGGCTCGCTGAAAAATCTCTCAAAAACCCCCACCGACCGCCTCCGACTTGAACTGCTCTCCGTAAAAGGCGTCGGCCCCGAAACCGCCGACTCAATCCTCCTCTACGCCCTCGACCGCCCTGTCTTCGTAGTCGATGCCTATACCGCCCGAATCTGTTCCCGTCACCACATTATGAATTTCGTCGCCGATTACCATCGGATTCAGCGCACTTTTATGGATAACCTCCCCGCGGATGTTCAAATGTTCAACGAGTATCATGCCCTTTTTGTCCGCACTGGAAAGGAATTCTGCAAACCGACGCCCCTATGCGAGCAATGCCCTCTGAATCATTTGCCCCACGGCGTTATTGCTTGAAAGCGGCCGCATCTTGTTTTGCGATTTCGGCAAGCAGGGCTACAGCCGCCTCGTCGTTCGGGTCAGCTTTAAGAACGTATTGCACGTGCGGAAGGGCATCTTTTGTGCGGCCTGTTCGGAACAAGGTCAAAGCAAGATACAATCGGGCGTCTCTCAAATCGGGATTAAGCTCGACCGTCCGGCTAAAGCAAGGTATTGATTCAGCCATTTTGCCCTGCTTCAAAAGGCAAATGCCGAGATTGAACTGTGCATCGGTAAACTGCGGAGACAGGTCTATCGCACGCTTGAAACAGCCCTCTGCGTCGCTCAGGAGGCCCGCGTTTACACGCATTATGCCGAGCTTGTTAAGGACCGACGTGTTTTGCGGGTCGAGTTTTAATATTTTCTCATATATTGGAAGCGTGCCGGCAACGCCTCCGGGGCCGCCCGCCTTAAGCTCCGCCAGATAATTCAGCGCCCGCAGATTGTCTGCGTAAATATCCGCAAGTTTATCCACATATTCAGGTAATTGTCGATAAATACGCAGCATCTGCTTGTATCGTATATCATCAGGCAAAACTGCGTACGCCTTTTCTAATTGGCCTGACAAAACCAGGCGAGTAACATCAGCCCGCAAGGCAAGCTCATTTTGCAGTTAACTCGCCTCCCGCTCATTTCCTGTCTGTGTTAAGTATGGCCAGATGTCCTCCATTGGCTCCAAAAAAAACGAACCTTTAAATAAATCGCTTCTTGTATATTCCGTCTGATACTGGGTAAGGGGCAGGTCGTCTGTATTAACGGGGCCTGCGCCAACCCACAGCAGCAGCTTTTCCTCCGCGCAAAGAAACGAGTCGAGAAAACCTGAGACAGTATGCAGGCCGAACGGCTCAAGGTCCCGACGAACTGCTTCGACGCTCAAACGTTCTTTAAGTTTAGCCGCATCTATTTTCAGAGGCCCCGGCGTTGCTACAAGAAGCGAGTAAGTACCGCTGCGGCCCTGCTCGTCTATTCCGTGGGTAATCCAAAGGGATGTATGAGGAAAAACCGACTGAAACGTCCGTATGATAATCTTGAACTCAGCTGTGGTAAGACCGTGCGTCGGCACCCACTCGACAAAAACACCATCCTCGGTCAAATGCTCCCGCACGAGGCGATAAA
>CAYLXJ010000437.1:0-1755 GCA_964387385.1 uncultured Pirellulales bacterium | reverse complement strand
CACGACGAACAGCTTCCGCCAACGCATACCTTCGCCAGTTTCGAGCAGGCGCTCAAGACCAGGGATTCAGACAATCGCGGCCCCTACCTGCAGGAAATCCCAATGAATCCGTTTAACGGCAGTAATGCCATCAGGTTCGAGAGAGGCCCAAGCACCGCCGGAAGCGGAAAGGCCGGGTGGGTCCTGAACACCGAAACTGGTGTCCTCAGGGCAGACGACTCAGCCGAACACGCCGCTCTGTAAAAGCCCCCAACTTTATCCGCCTGCGGCGGATTTATGTTGGGAGCAACCCCCAGGGTAACCCTGGGGCTTACGATGCAATTTTAAGCACACAGGGGGACGGGCTTTAAAGATGACCTCGCCTCTGCGTATCGCCCCCTAAAGGGGCTGCGTTGGGGCAGGTCATTCTTTTTGTCAGATATTCCTTAACGTCTGATAAAAAAACGCCGCCGCGGCTTTAGCCGGCTAATACCTTATCGAATAGAACGGAAGTTACAGATTAACAATACTGTTACTGCCGTCTGCCCGTTTTTGACTTGTTTGCAGAAGATTGTCAGGTTAAGGACTGCCCGCCGCAGGACGAAAAACTAAAAGATTGGCAGTGCGGAAAATCACTAACGTCATTTTTGAATATTTCGGCTAAGAAAGGAAACGCTGATGCAACCGAGAAAAGTGCTGGTCGTTGATGACGAAGTCCATATTGTTCACGTTGTGGCGATAAAGCTGCGAAATAACGGCTACGAGCCGATAGCCGCAGGCAACGGCCAGGAGGCCTATGAGCTGGCGGTCAGCATCAATCCCGATATTATAATAGCCGATTATATGATGCCCGTAATGAACGGCATGGAGCTGCTCGAAAAACTCCGCGCCGACGAACGGACAAAAAATATACCCTTCATACTCCTTACAGCCCGAAACTTCGCCATCGACGATATAAAGCAGCAGGAGTTGAGGGTATCCCAGTGTATTACCAAGCCCTTCAGTCCCAAAGAGCTGTTGAGGACGATTGAAGACGTTCTTTATCAGCAGGAAACAGTAGCACAGACGTGAAAAACAGAAATTTGAAGCAAACGCCGGAACCAGTCGATTCGCTCACACCATTCCAGCGGATGGAGCTGATTATGCCCAAACAATCGATAGCGAACCTGAATGCCTCCGAGACGCACGAGCTGAAGGAATTCGGCGCCCGTATGAACGGAGTCGGCGCCAATTTCGCTGTCTGCGATATTACCGGTAAAACACTGCTGTTATGCAAATGCGGTGAGTTTGACAGCGACCTTGCCCGACTGACCAAAGTCACTTACGATCGCCTTAAGCATCCCTCGAAAAGTAAATCTCAGGCGGACTCCTCCCATACGCCTGCAAGCAGGTATCTGGCCGCAACGTTAATTCCGGCAAATGGCGATAAAATCACAGGCCTCGCAGCCGTTATTGACCTCGGCGCTCATCCCGACCATCAAAATCCGACCGCACCGGAACTGTTCGCGGAGATGCTGCGGCTGTTTGCCGAAAAATTTATCTCGCAGCGCAAAAGCAACGAGCAGATGGACTTAATCAGCTCGGAACTCGCACAGACATACGAGGAGCTTGTCCTGCTTTACAAAATCAGCACAAATATGGAAATTGTCGAGCCGGACGCAAATTTCCTGCAAATGGCCTGCGACAGCTTGACTGAAATCGTGTCGGTCGAGGGAATCGCAATGCTGCAGGAAAAAACAGTCGATGAGCAGCCGCGTTTTGTTCTTGTCGCAGGAG
>CAYLXJ010000436.1:0-1758 GCA_964387385.1 uncultured Pirellulales bacterium | reverse complement strand
GACGCCCTTAAGCTTGCGCCGAACTCGCCTGAGGTGAACCGGCAGCTCGGTTATTATTATCTGAGAAAGAATAAATCCGACCTTGCAAAGGATTTTTTTATTCGCAGCTTCCAGATTAATCCCAATCAGCCGGACGTCGCAAATGAGCTTGGCAAATTAGGCGTAGCCGTCAGAATCCCCCAAGCCCCCTCATCAGAAAATTTGAGTCAAACGGTGAGGCCTCCGGATCAACCGTAATTGTTATTAAGATAGCAAGATATTAATGTATGCCCTGTGGTGAATGGATGCTCCGCGGGGCATTTTTTATTGATAATCAATTATCAATAGAAAATTGTTCAACTTGCCGATAAATGTATAAGTCGTTTGCCTGTGTGACGGTCTGTTTTCTGCGATGCTATGATATTTTATAGGACGCAAATTTATGAGTCGGCTTAAGGATAGGCGTGTGAAATTAAAGGCCCTGCAGTGTCTGCTGGTTGCGGGGCTTTTGATATTGTTCTGCAGTTGTCTTAGTTTCGATATCGGCGACTGGCCCAGCAGGTTTGTATATCCGCATAATAAGCCCTCGTCCAACTGGTGCGGCGTGGCGGGAGCGATGTTTGCGTATTATCTGCTTTATTACGTCGGCCCCGGAATTTTTATCGTGCTTGTCAGCGCCCTGTATTTCCTCGTTGCCAAAATCGCCGAGGCCGAGATTGAGCAGCCGGTCTTAAGGAGTTTAGGTCTTGTTTTAGTTACTGCCGCGGCATCGACGACTTTTTACTGTTTTTTCCCGCACGGCATTTTTAATTTCCCAATCGGCTCAGGCGGCGTCCTCGGCGTCGCGTCGGCACAGTTTTTGCGAAGCCATTTCGCGGCCTTAGGCACGTGGCTGCTGCTGGGCGCGACCTGGATTGTCGGTATGATTTTATTAGCTGACCAGATTGTTACAGTCGTATTCGGCTGGATTGGTTTTGTCATCCGAAAGATGCTCGGGTTGGCCTCTCCGAAATGGCTGACCTCCGGCGAGCACTCGAGAGTGCTTGACCAGATTTGGCGTCGGTTAAGCGTCAAGCAGAAAACGGAAGACAGAGGACAGAGGACAGAAGACAGAAGCCAGGAGACCGAAAATATTGTTCCGTCCTCCATCCTCCGTCCTCCGTCATCAGTAACACCGATGCAATTGAAGTTGCAGCCGGTTGCTGCGAAGAAGCCCATTCCGGCGTATGAGCCGCCCAGTTACGATGATTATACGCTGCCTGGAATTGAGCTTTTAGATGAGCCGACGTGCAGCTTCGCGGCAGTTCAGGAAAAAGTCGTCAAGGCAAAGGCGGTAGCGCTTGAAGGACTGCTGGGCGAGTTTGATGTTTCAGCGCGAGTCGTTGCCGCTGAGACGGGACCCGTTGTAACGATGTTTGAGCTTGAGCTTGCTGCGGGCGTCAAGGTAAGCCAGGTAAGCTCGCTTGCCAACGATATCGCGAGGGCTCTCGGCGTCGGGGCCGTTCGCGTTGTGGCGCCTTTGCCGGGAAGACATACAATAGGCGTCGAAGTCCCCAACAGCGAAAAAGAGCGGGTGCGGATGAAAGATATTCTGCGTCTTGCGGGCAATAAGCCGGGCGGGATGGCGATACCGTTATTTTTAGGCAAGGATTCTTCCGGCGAGGCGCTCGTCGAAGATCTGACCGCTATGCCGCACCTTCTTATCGCAGGCACCACCGGCTCCGGAAAAAGCATCTGCATCAACAGTATTATCGCAGGCATTCTTCTTACGCGCAGGCC
>CAYLXJ010000435.1:0-1781 GCA_964387385.1 uncultured Pirellulales bacterium | reverse complement strand
CTCCCGGCGGCCCGGGCGTTCGCGTCGATACGCACGTTTATCAGGGCTGGACCGTCTCGCCCAATTACGACTCGATGCTCTGCAAGCTCATCGTCCATCAGCCAACAAGACAGGAGGCCATCGCCACAATGAGAAGGGCCTTGTCCGAATTCATCATCGAGCCGATTAAAACCACCATTCCCGCCTGCCTGTCGATTCTCTCGCATAACCTCTTCGTCAAAGGCAAGGTCGATACCGAATTCGTCGAACGGCATCTATAATCCGGCTGCGCTTATTTCTTGCTTGTTTTGGAAAACTGAAAATGAAATGGATTCTAATGGCACTGTCAATCTTATCCCTGTTTAATACCGCCTCCGCCGAAGACAGCGTCTTTACAAAATTCGTTTACCGCGACGGTGACAAAGTAATGGACGAATCCGGCGAACTCCGCTTTATCAGTTTCAACGTCCCCTGCCTGCACTATTCCGAGGATAACGTCCCCTTCACTGAAACAAACCCCTGGCGATTGTCCGATGAGTTCGAAATCACCGACGCCCTCGAATCCGTAAGACAGACCAGCGGACAGATCATCCGAACTTATACCTTATCGGTTCGCAGACCAGGCGACGATCCGAACATCCCCAGGCACATCACCGGTCCCGGACAGTTTAACGAGGAGGCCTTCAAATCACTCGATATGGTCCTGGCCGTCGCGAATCGCAAAGGCGTCCGCATAATCTTTCCCTTTATTGATAACTGGAAATGGTGGGGCGGCATCGGCGCTGTCGCTGCCTTCAGGGGAAAAGAACCCAACGACTTCTGGACAGATGAGCAGCTTTTCGAGGACTACAGAGAAATCGTCAGTTACGTCGTCAACCGCACCAATACGATTACAGGCGTCAAATACCGCGACGACAAGGCAATCCTCGCCTGGGAAACCGGCAATGAGTTGGTCTGCCCCCACGAATGGACAGCCAAAGCCGCCGAATATATTAAAAGCGTCGATAAAAACCACCTCATCATCGACGGCTTCCACACTATGGCCCTCCGCGAGGAGTCCGTCGCCGACAAAAACGTCGATATCGTAACTACCCATTTTTATCCCCTTATAGCCGGCATGTCTATAAGCACAGCCCAGATGATTGACAACATAAAAAGCAACGCCGAAATGGCCCGCGGCAAAAAACCATATTTCGTCGGCGAATTCGGCTTTATCCCGACCGCGGACGCAGAAATCCTCCTCCAGACCATAATCAACGAAAAAGTCAGCGGCGCACTCGTCTGGTCCCTCCGCTTCCACAACCGCGACGGCGGCTTCTACTGGCACTCGGAACCATACGGCGGGGATAAATACAAGGCCTATCACTGGCCCGGTTTCGCGTCAGGAGAGGACTACGATGAAACACGATTTTTAGCGCTCTTGCGACAAAAAGCATTCGAAATAAGAGGTATTCCCACTGCGCCGATTGAAAAGCCCGCTGCGCCGCGGCTGCTCGATATAAACGACGTCGCTGCGATTTCCTGGCAGGGCAGCGCCGGCGCTCAAAGCTACAATGTCGAAAGAGCGAAAAGCAAGGACGGGAATTGGATTGTTGTAGGTAATGATATTTCAGATGCCGATGTTCAGTATCGCCCATTATTCAACAATACAACCGCTGAAATCGGCAAAAATTACTATTACCGCGTCATCGCCAGAAATTCCGCAGGCGATTCCGAACCCTCGAATATCGTCGGCCCAGTCCTTGTCGCTCACAAGACCTTAGTCGATGAATTGCAAAATTGGTCTTTCGTTCACAAACGCG
>CAYLXJ010000434.1:0-1789 GCA_964387385.1 uncultured Pirellulales bacterium | reverse complement strand
AGTATCATTACAATAATATTCGCAATCAACGGCGTTTTCTTTTGAATATGCTCAGGAATCCTGTCCTTGAAAAGGTAAAACGCCGCGAAGCCGATAATCGCAAGTCCCGTCAGCCAACTGTATTTAAAACCGACGAATATTCCGACAATCGCCAGCATCCCGTATGGTATGTTTTTCGCTCTTTTAGCGGTTATTTTGTGCGGGAAGAAGATAAGATGTGCGGCAGGGGGGATAATAGTCAGCGCAATAACAATCGAGGAAAATAGCGCGAACGTCTTGGTAAACGCCAGCGGCTTGAAAAGTTTGCCCTCAGGCCCGCCCATAAAAAACACGGGTATAAAGCTGATAATCGTCGATGCGCAGGCCGAGAGGACGCCGCTACCGACCTCTGCCGCGGCCCGGTGTATCACCTCGGCCCTCGGCATATCGGGGGGGGCCTCGTCAAGATGTTTGAGTATATTTTCGCAGATGACGATTCCCATATCGACTATCGTGCCAACCGCGATTGCGATACCGGACAGCGACACAATGTTGGCGTCCACCTGAAACGTTTTCATCATTATAAAGCAGCCCAGCACTGCCAAAGGCATTACTGAGCTTATAAGGATAGAACTGCGAAGGTGCATTACCATAAGCGCTATCACAATGACCGTTACGAGGACTTCCTGATATATCGCGTCATTAAGCGTGCCTAATGTTTCATATATCAGGCCCGTTCTGTCGTAAAACGGCACAACAGTAACTCTCGAAATTGTGCCGCCGGCCAGCGTCTTGCTGGGCAGGCCCGGCGAAATCTCCTCGATTTTCTTTTTGACGTTTTTGATTACTTCAAGAGGGTTCGAGCCGTATCGCGCCACAACCACGCCGCCGACCGCTTCTGCGCCCTGTTTATCCAGAGCGCCTAATCGTATTTGAGGCCCCCAGGCGACCTTTGCCACGTGCTTTATCTGCACGGGAACATTTTCCTTGACCTTGATTACGGCATCCTCGATGTCTTTGACCGATTTTATGAAGCCGATGCCCCGTATCAGGTATTCGACGCGGTTAAGCTCGATTGTCTGAGCGCCGACGTCGATATTAGATTGTCTTACCGCTTCAAATACGTCTTCGAGTCCGACGCCGAATGCCCGCATTGCGTCGGGGTCAACATCGACCTGATATTCGCGGACAAAGCCGCCGATTGACGCGACCTCGCTTACTCCCTCAGCAGAACGCAGCTTGAGCCGGACCTGCCAGTCCTCGATAGTCCTTAATTCCTCGAGGTCCCATCCGCCGGTGGGGTGGCCATTCTTGTCTCGACCTTCGAGAGTGTACCAGAAAATCTGCCCTAAGGCCGTCGCGTCAGGCCCCAACGTCGGCACTACTCCAGCCGGCAGTGTTCCCGCGGGCAGCGAATTGAGTTTTTCCAGCACCCTGCTGCGTGTCCAGTAAAAATCCTTGCCGTGGACCAATTTCTCGTATGCCGAGAAATCCTTGAAAATAATGTAAATCGACGAAAAGCCGAACATCGAGCTTGAGCGGATGACCTTGATGTCGGGGATACCCAGTAACGCCGTTGTTAAAGGATAAGTTACATGGTTTTCGACGTCCTGCGGGCTTCGGCCGGGCCAGTCGGTAAAGACGATTTGCTGGTTTTCGCCTATGTCGGGGATGGCGTCCACCGCGACGGGATTGCGCTGCCAGCCGCGCAGATGCCAATCGAACGGAGCGACGTAAATTCCCCACAAGATAATAAACGCCGTTATCAGCCCCACCACCAGCTTGTTGTAAATGCAAAAGCCCAGCAACC
>CAYLXJ010000433.1:0-1805 GCA_964387385.1 uncultured Pirellulales bacterium | reverse complement strand
TCAAAACATCATTCATTTACTTTTCTTTTCTGCCGAGCCGTTTACTGATTATTTTTATGATTATTACGCAAAACGCAGTAATAATAAATGCCGCCAGAAATGCGACGCCGGACGAATCGATATATCTTGTCAGCATCGCCAGACAAGCTATAAAAACCGCAAGAGGCACAACAAAAGCCGCCAGGACGCTGCAAACCATTGATTTTTCCTGTGTTTTGCCTAACTGCCGGAACACCTCCCGGCAGCTTGTCTTCTGGTCACACTTGTCACAGGGTTCATACTGCGCCATAGGTTTAGCTGCCCGAAAATAAAGTCAAGGATTATAATAGATATAGTCAAGCTTTGCAAATGCGAACTTTTTAAGTAAAATAAAAAGGTGCTTATGTTGAGAAAATTTACGCTGTTTGCTGCGGCTTTTGCTGCGTTTTTTATCGCCGGCTGCGCTGTTAATCCCATAACCGGCGAGGAGGAACTGATGTTTTTCCCGGAGACGCAGGACATAGAAATCGGCAAGGTATACGCTCCGGAGGTTGAAAAGGAGCTTAAAGGCAGAATCGATGACCAGATGTTGCAGAATTACATCGACAGCGTGGGCGGTAAAATAGCCAGAATCAGCCACAGGCCTGATTTTGAGTATCGATTTGTCGCCGTTAATGATAAATCGATGAACGCAGTCGCCCTGCCGGGGGGGAAGATTTTCATTACCAAAGGCATGCTTTTAAAAATGAAAAGCGAGGCACAGCTGGCAAGCGTGCTGGCGCACGAGACCGTTCACGTCGTCGCCAGAGACACGGCCAACTCGATGAGCAAGCAAATCGGCATAGACATTCTCTTTGCGGCAGCCGCATCACAGGCGTCTTCACAGGGCGCGGTAGTTATGGCGGACCTCGCGCGCCAGATAGTGGCCCTCAAATACAGCCGGGACGACGAAAGAGACGCAGATATTTACGGAATGGATTATTTGGTAAGGGCCGGGTACAATCCCAACGCCGCCGTCGAGACGATGCAGATGCTCGAACAGGAGGAAAAAATCCGGGTAGTTGAATTTATGTCTTCGCACCCTTCCCCTGAGAACCGCGTGTCGTACCTGCAGGCAAGGGTCCAGTCACATTATTTCAACAGTATCGAAGGGACAAAAACGGGCGAGGAAGATTATCAGCGTTTTGTGCTCGACCGGCTGAAAAATCTGCCGGACGTGCCTGATAAGGAAACATAAAGTCATTACGCTATTTTGAGGATTTTTGCCGGCTCTTCGGGCATACCCGTCCGCGCAGAAAGATACGCCGCCTCGATAACTGCCATAACTTTGAGGTTGTCTGCGACGGTGCTTACTAATGGAGTTGTATCCGGCGAAATAAGGTTCGAGCCGAAGTTCTGCATCGCTTCTTTTATTCTGCCGGTATTGTGGTCGTCGAATTTCTCCCGCTTTAGACGCTTTCCCTGGGAATCGGTTACCTCGAAACTCTTGTCATTGATTTTTATAAGTATGTTTTGCCCCTGAGCGGCAAGCCGTTGATTTGTTACGGAATCGAATGCTTCGGCGGCGCGTCCGGCGAGCAAAGTTGCACAAAGGTAATCATTGAATTTCATCGTAACGACCGCTGTGTCCTCGGTAAGATAAAGCCGCTGCTGGCGGTCGGAAGACGTATTGCCTGCCGCACAGTAAACCTGTTGAGGCATACCGAAATTCCAGATAATAGTGTCGATGATTTCCCAGCAGTCATACAAAATCACGCCCCCGCCCGCCAGAACCGGGTCGCTTAGCCACTTTTGGGCAAAGGATTCCGATACCTTTTTCATCCCGG
>CAYLXJ010000432.1:0-1809 GCA_964387385.1 uncultured Pirellulales bacterium | reverse complement strand
GTTCATAAAAAAAACCTTCACTACTGGCGCAAAATTGAAGTGATGGAATGGCTTGTAAAGGCGCGTAGGCCTTACAACCGGCTTATAAAGGAAAACAATTACGATTTAGTTCACGCGTTTTTCGGCCTGCCGACGGGCTGGCTTTGCTATCGGACGGCAAAGCAATTGCCATATATCATTTCACTTCGCGGCTCGGACGTGCCCGGCGAGCACGCCCGCCTCCAGCTTGAATACAAACTTTTGGGGCCGATGCTCAAACGGATATGGATAAAGGCATCGGCGATTGTTGCAAACAGCGAGGGCTTGGAAAAACGGGCGCTGAGGTTTTTGGCTTCGGCGAAAATCGACGTTATCAATAACGGCGTTGAGCTGGACAGGTTTTATCCCGCGAGTCATAAAGAAATATCGAAAGAGCTGAAACTCGTTACAGTCGGACGGCTGTCGGTAACAAAAAGGGTCGAGATGCTCGTCGAGGCCGTCGATATATTGAACATAAAGGGCGGGCAGGTGCGCCTGACAATAGCGGGTGGTGGAGGACTTTTAGAACAATTACAGCGATCGGTCAAGGAAAAGGATTTAAGCAAAATTATTAATTTTACAGGGAGGATAGAATCGGAGCATATGCCTGAAATCTACCGGCAGAACGATATATTCGTAAGTGCCACTATGCAGGAAGGAATGAGTAACGCTATGCTGGAGGCGATGGCGTCGGGGTTGCCGATTATTACGACGCGATGCGAAGGCGTCGAGGAGCTTATAGCCGATAATGGCATTATCGTCGAGGGCTCCTCAGCCGAGACCATAGCGGATGCAATTGATAAGCTGGCGAAAGACAAACAGAAATATGATGCGATGTGCAAGGCGGCCAGGCAACGGGCGGAAAATTTCGGATGGGACAAGACGGCTGAGCAGTATATTGAGCTTTATAAGCGCGTTTGCGGGACTTAAATGAGAATATTTTGCGTAACGATAGATACCGAGCCGGACTGCGACATACACTGGAAGAGGTCGCAGCCGCTTGCTTTTGAGTCGATAACATTCGGGATTCCTCAAATCCTGCGACCGATATGGGACCGATTTGGCATAAATCCGGTGTATTTCGTGTCGCCCGAAGTAGCGGAAAATGAGCAGTGCTGCCGGATTTTGAAGGACGAAATGAGTGGAGGTGCGGAAATCGGGGCCCACCTTCACAGCGAATATATCGGGCCGGAGAAAAAATATGAAACAATAGCGGGAACGGCCAGCGACGAATTTCCTTGTTACGCGTACAAAACCGAAATTGAGTCGGCCAAGATAAAAAATCTGACGGAACTGCTGGAAAAAAACTTCGGAACAAGGCCTGTTTCCTACAGGGCCGCCAGATACGGCGCCGACCTTGATACGATAAAAATACTTGAAACACTGGGCTATAAGGTCGATAGCTCGATAACGCCGGAGATAAGCTGGAAAAAACAGGGCGGCCCTGACCACTCGCGGGCGCCGAAACAGCCCTATTTCATTTCACAAACAGATTACTATTCGGCGGGCGAAGGCAGGATTCTGGAAGTTCCTATAACAGCGTCGGGAAAACGGCTTCCATTTTTGCCTGAAAAATGGATGTATTACCGCTGGCTTCGGCCGACGCATATGACGACATTTGAAATGAAGCGGCTTGTAAATGAATTTCTGACAGCTTACAAAGAGCCGGTGCTGAATATGATGTTCCACTCGATGGAGGTCCTGCCGGGAAAGACACCCTTTGTAAGAACAAAGTTAGGACAGAAATTGTATCTGAAGCGGCTTACAGCGACCCTGGAACACATAAAAAAA
>CAYLXJ010000431.1:0-1810 GCA_964387385.1 uncultured Pirellulales bacterium | reverse complement strand
CTCACGACTTAGCTTTGCTGATGCGGGCCAACACTCAGGCAATCGGCGTCCTTCATCGCAGTTTACGGACTGCGCCCAAAGCTGAACTGCTAAGAAATGCTCGTCCTGAGCCGAGCATCTTTGAGAGATGTTCCAAATACAAACATTCATTAGCCAATGCCGCCGCATGTATAGCCATTGCAATTCTGATGAAAAACAGCGTTTTCTACTCGGCGAAAACTTTTGAAGCCGAAGGCCAAAAGGCGGTTGAGCATTATTATACCAGCAGGGCGGGAGAGGACATTGCACGCGACATATTTTCCACTAATGCTTAGCTGACGGAGGCGCACAAGTGCGGTCTAGGAAAATTGGATTTCTGCTGACGGTTCTTCTTCTATTCATCGGCTGTGAATCAAACCCCAAACAGGCAGTGCAGCCGACCTCGAAATCCGTATCCTCAAACCCTGTTTCTAAAGGCGTGTCTTTTGCAGGAGGCGACGGCAGCTCCATCAAAAACGCCGTAATAATAAAAGCGCCAACCGAGTTTGCCGGCGTCCGCGGCGAATACGACTGGATAAAAAAGAACCATCCCGACTGGCAGCTTAAAACGCAATCAAACCAAAAGGCGGGCGGAAAAATATATGACAAAATGGATTTCCTCACCCCCGATGGCCGACCTGTGACCCTCTACTTTGACATTACCGATTTCTTCGGAAAATTGTAAGAAGGTTATCACGAACTCAGGCCAAGCTATTAAATCTTCAATCTTGCGAATTTTCGTTTGCCGACCTGGATTGTCATACCTGCCTTTGGGCTGATTGTGGTGTTAGAATCGGCTATTTTCTGGCCGTCAATTGTTACTGCTGATTGTGCGCACATCCGCTTTGCTTCGCCTCCTGTTTCGACCAGTTTGCATGTAAGAAGCAATTGCTTCACTGAAATCGGCTCGGCGGGCAGGTTGAATTCCGGGATTTCATCAGGCAACTGCTTTTGAGCGAAAACCTTATCGAATTGTTCGGCCGCTGAATCGGCAGATTGAGCGCCGTAAAACTGCGAGACAATCGTTTTTGCAAGCAGGACCTTCGCCTCTTTGGGGTGCATTTTTTGAGAATTAGTAAGTTCCGCGATTTTTTCATTTGGCAGGTCTGTGAGCAGCGTAAAGTAATTTTCCATCATAGCGTCACTTATGCTCATCACCTTGCCGAACATATCGTTGGGTTCGTCTGTAACGCCGATGTAATTACCTTTCGATTTGCTCATTTTTTCCTTGCCGTCCAGGCCGACCAGAATAGGGACGGTAATGACGACCTGCGGCTGCTGGTTGTATGTGCGCTGAAGGTCTCTGCCGACAAGATTGTTGAAGGTCTGGTCCGTGCCGCCTAATTCAACATCGCTTTTTATCACGACCGAATCGTAGCCCTGCATAAGCGGGTATAAAAACTCGTGGACGCCGATTGCGTCGCCTGCCTTGTAGCGAATCTCGAAGGTATCGCGTTCGAGCATACGTGCGACGGTCATATTACTGGCCAGTTTAATCAGTTCAGCCAGGTTGAGCTTGCTTAACCACTCACTGTTGTAGCGGACTTCGAGTTTGTCGGGCGAGATATCGAGGATTTTGCCCGCCTGGTCGAAATAGGTTTTCGCATTTTTCTCGATTTGCTCAGGCGAGAGCATCGGTCGGGTAGTATTGACGCCGGATGGGTCGCCGATGCGGGCGGTATAATCGCCGATAATCAATACCGCCTTATGGCCCAAATCCTGAAACTGCCTCATCTTGCGCAACACAACAGTATGTCCTAAATGAATATCGGGGCTTGTCGGGTCAAGGCCC
>CAYLXJ010000430.1:0-1829 GCA_964387385.1 uncultured Pirellulales bacterium | reverse complement strand
TTTATTGTGACCGCTGTGTTCAGCTCGATGGTCATCGGGTTTGCCCGCAGGACCGAACAACTTGTTGAGGCAAATGCCCGGCTGGCATTCGAAAAGGCGATTCTTCAGGTAATGCCGTCACTTTATGATGAGGGGGCAACCCGCCTTGAATTGCACAAGTCGTTTGTCGAGCAGGTCGGCGAGCCGACAGATGAAACAGGCGGGGCATACGTTTTCAAAAAGGATGGCCTTGTCGAGGCGTATGCCATTCCCTTTTCAGGCAGGGGATTCTGGGCGCCTATAGGCGGCGTAATAGGTGTCAAGGCGGACAGGAAAACCGTTACAGGTATAGCATTTTACCAGCAGACCGAGACGCCCGGACTCGGTGCTGAGATTGCCAAGCCACCGTTTAAAAACCAGTTCCCCGGCAGGATGCTTGCCCAGAAGGATAGTCCGCTTAAGATGAGAAGACCAGGGGAACCATTGGATGAAAATGAGTATCACGCTGTAACAGGGGCGACCCAGACCTGCACGCGACTCGATAAAATCATCAACGATGCTCTGGCGCAATGGCGGGAAGGTCTTGAAAAGCGAGGCGGCCCGAAATGAAAATACCGATAGTCAGCTCGAAAACGCAGAAACTTATGGCTGAAGGCCTTTGGGGTAATAACCCGATTTACAGGCAGGTCCTCGGTATTTGCAGTACGCTTGCGGTGACCAACCTCGTCCTTAATACTATTGTGATGTGCGCCGGTCTTGTTTTTACCCTGTCGCTCAGCGCGGCAACGGTGTCAATCCTGCGTAATTTTACGCCCAGAAATATCAGGATGATGGTCGAGACGCTGATAATCGCCTTTTACGTTATCATAATTGACATCGTTCTGAAGGCCTACTGGCCTGAAATGAGCGCAAATCTCGGCCCATACGTCGGGCTTATCATCACTAATTGTATTGTTATGGGCCGATGCGAAACCTGCTCCAATTCAAATCCGCCCGCTATGGCCTTTTTCGACGGTATGTTCAACGCCCTCGGCTACTCGTATATCCTGCTTATCATCGCCTGCTTTCGTGAGGCCCTCGGGATGGGGACGATTTTAGGAATACCTTTGCCGTATTTCAGCGGGCTATACTGGGACAAGTGGATTATTATGGTTATGCCGCCGGGCGCATTTTTTATGCTTGCTCTGTTGGTCTGGGTGTTTCGCTCGATTCAAAAGAAAAAGGAGGCGCCTGCAAAATGAACATATCGGCCCAAATCTCGCAGTCATTTGTGGTTTTAGTCGCGGCGATTTTCACGCAGAATATCCTCTTGAGCTACTTTCTCGGTTTTTGTCCTTTCCTTGGCGTCTCGCGCGAATTGAAGGCGTCCCTCGGCCTCGGCGCAGCGGTAATTTTCGTTATGGTCTCGACCTGCCTGTTAAACTGGCTGGCGTATAATTACCTGCTTGTCCCGCTCAAGCTCGAGTTTTTCCGCTTTATTCTTTTCATAATCATAATCGCCGCGTTTGTGCAGCTTGTTGAAATGGTCGTTGACCGCTTCTCGCCGCGTTTGTATCAGATGCTCGGCGTATTTTTGCCCCTTATAACAGTCAATTGTGCGATTCTTGGCGCGTGCCTTTTTATGATTATTCGCGATTACACTTTTATCGTCTCAATCGGCTACTCGCTGGGAAGCGGAATCGGGTGGTTTATGGCAATTACCGCGATGGGCGCAATCAGGGAAAAGCTCAAAAACGAGCGAATTCCCGCCGGCCTGCAGGGACCGGGCATTACCCTCATCATCGCCGGCATTATGGCTATGGCATTCGTCGGCTTCGCGGGAGTCCTGCAGGGTTAATCGGTCTTTGCTT
>CAYLXJ010000429.1:0-1837 GCA_964387385.1 uncultured Pirellulales bacterium | reverse complement strand
TCCTGTCATACTCATTCGACCACCCGCCAAACCAGTCACGTGTGATATTCTTGTGAATTTTTACAGACATATTTTACCCCTCATTTTGTGGTTCACAGCTCCCCGAGCTGGAATCGAACCAGCAACCTAGCGGTTAACAGCCGCTCGCTCTACCGATTGAGCTATCGGGGAAAAATATTAATCCGCCTTAGGCGGATAAATCAGTAATATACTCAAAATCGTATAATCCGGCAAGTGCTTTAACAGGATTTATGCGAAAATTTGCTAAAAAAGAGGTTAAAACCGTCCGAAGGACTGGACAAATCATCGTAAATTTTGTAGCTTACCGGTTTTCGGTGTCGGATAAATTTCCGGTAATATAAAAATATATGGCAAAAGACATACTTAACATAGGTGGTTACAGCATAAAAAAACGCCTCGGCGTAGGCGCCCGCAGTACAATTTACCTCGCTACCGACGATTCCAACGGCAAAGAAATCGCCCTGAAAAGGGTCATTTTCGAAAAGCCTGAAGACAGCAGGATTTTCGAGCAGGTCGATTCCGAATACAAAATAGCCCAGAAGGTTGACCACCCCTATATTCGCAAATGCTACAAGCTCAGGAAAATCCGCAGTTTGCTTAAGGTAAAAGAGCTGCTTCTGGCGATGGAATACTTCGATGGCGTTTCGCTGGAGGATGGCCCCGCATTAAGCTTGCTCGATGTGATGCTCGTTTTCAGAATGGTAGCTACGGGCCTTAACGCGATGCATCAGGCAGGCCTGGTCCACTGCGATATTAAGCCCAATAATATCCTTATGAGTAAAGCCGGCTCAATTAAAATCATTGACCTCGGCCAAAGCTGCAAAATCGGCACTACTAAACGCCGCATCCAGGGAACGCCCGATTACATCGCCCCTGAGCAGGTCAGGCGTAAACCCTTAGGTCCCAAAACCGACATTTTCAACCTCGGTGCAACGATGTACTGGGCCTTGACAGGCAAAACTGTGCCCACCCTGATACCAAAAAAAGACCCTTTCGGCCTGCCCGTCCAGGAAACTGTCCGTGCTCCTAACGAAATCAGGTCACAGATACCGATTGGAATCTCGAAATTGGTTATGGATTGTGTCGAGGACGACCCTGCCAAAAGGCCTGCCGATATGATGACTGTTATATCTCGACTCGACCTGATGATTCACAGCATCCTCAGTAATAAGCCAAAGAACGCTTCCCAATAAATCCCGCCAAAAGCGGATAAATCTTGACAGACCATTATCCAAAAGTTATCTTTCTATAAGCTTTTTCACAGCCGGTCGGACTATAAAAATGCCCAAAAAGACAATCGAGCTGCTAAAAAAAGGTATGGAAGCCAACTATGCGGACCGATTCAGACGGGGTAACCTCATCCGTCTGCCTTCGAAGGGTTCTTTAATTATTACCGGAGATATTCACGGCCATCGCCTTAACTTTGAACGAATCGTCTCTTTCGCCGACCTCGCCCACAACCCCGATACTCACGTAATCCTCCAGGAAATTATTCACGGCGGCCCCGAAGACAAACAAGGCGGCTGCCTCTCGTACAAGCTCCTTTTTGATGTCGTTCACTATAAAATTTGGTTTCCAAACCAGGTCCACATAATAATGGGCAACCACGACACCGCCTTCATCAATAACGCCAAGGTTATGAAAAACGGCAAGGAAATGAACGTGGCGATGAGGGCCGCTCTCGACAGGGAGTTTCTGGCCAACAGCGAGGAAGTCAAGCTTGCTATTTCGCAGTTTTTATTTTCTCAGCCGCTCGCCGTAAAATGTGCAAACGGCGTGTTTATCTCGCACTCCCTTCCCGCCGACCGTTACGCCG
>CAYLXJ010000428.1:0-1876 GCA_964387385.1 uncultured Pirellulales bacterium | reverse complement strand
TTTGTCGCCTGTCCTTTGGCAACAGAATACTGCTCTTTTACCATTCTTATAAAATCCGCCAAATTTTCGGGCTGGCGTTTCCCGACGGGTTTTACCGGCGGCGCCGGCTGCTGACCTTTCTTGCTCGCCTGTATCGTCTTGGCAATCGCCCCCAGAAGCCACAGCCCCCCTATAATGATAAAAGGCAGGACCTCCATAATCTTGTCTATGGGATCATTACCTTTGCAAACAATCTTGTCCAGCAAATTGCCAATCATAAGTCAAACCTGAAATCCATTGTCCGTCTTCTTATTTCTTACCTTCCTGACCGCCCTTGGCGATTGTGTCTCTCATTGATGTATCTGCGGTTATGTTTTTCATCCGGTAGTAATCCATTACGCCGAGGTTTCCCTTCATAAACGCCTCTGCCATCGCAAGCGGAACCTTGGCCTCGTTTTCTACGACCAGGGCCTTCATTTCCTGCTCTCTTGCGACGGCCATTGCCCTGCGTTTTTCCGCCTCGGCCTTTGCCTTGCGCATATCCGCCTCCGCCTGTGCCGCCTGCAACTGTGCGCCGACGTTCTCGCCAACGTCCACATCGGCTATATCAATCGACAGTATTTCAAACGCCGTGCCGGCATCCAGTCCCTTGTCCAGCACCGCTTTCGATATCCTGTCGGGATTTTCCAGCACATTTTTATAAGTTACCGCGCTTCCTATTGTCGTTACGATACCCTCGCCGACCCTTGCGATAATCGTTTCCTCCGTCGCCCCGCCGACGAGCCGCTGTATGTTTGTCCGCACTGTTACTCTCGCCTTGGCTTTAAGCTGAATGCCGTCCTGTGCGACCGCATCGACCGTTTCCTTGCCTTTCCTCGGGTCCGGCGTATCGATAACCTTGGGATTGACTGATGTCTGCACGGCATCGACGAGGTCTCTGCCTGCCAAATCAATCGCCGTGGCTGTCTTGAAATCAAGCGGTATATTTGCCCTGTTTGCCGCAATCAGCGCCCTGACCACGTTCGGCACCCGCCCCCCTGCCAGATAATGGCTTTCCAGGTCGCGTGTTGTTAGCTGCAGACCCGCCTGAATCGCCGTTATCTTGCTCAGGACTATGGTCCGGCTGTCAACCTTCCGAAGCCACATCCCTATTAACTCCGCCAGCGACACGTTCGCGCGTGAGAAATATGCTTGAAGCCACAACCGCGCAAACTTTAGAACCAGAAGCACAAACACCAGAACGACTATGCCGATAATTACTAAAATGGCCACACCGATTGCACCGTAGTCCTCTGCTGCGCCCATGATGTAATTTGTTACATTGTTCATTTTTTTCCCTTTCCTTTAACTTGTTTCAACTACTCGAACCATTACTTGAGTGCTTTCCACCCTGATTACCTTAACTTGTCTGCCTTTTTCAACATATCCGCTTTCCGCCACACATTCAAGCCGCTTGTCTGAAAAATCACACATCCCCACTGGCCTCATCGTAGTAATAACTGTCCCAACAGCCCCGAGCAGGCCTTTCAGCTCTTCTGCGTCCGGTATCGCCTCGCCCTCTTTTCGCCGAGGCGGGCTAAGCAGCACCTGTTTGCCGAACCGTGTATTGGGAAATACCTTATACGCCATCACCAGGACGCTCGGTATCATAACAACCGCTATAAGGACACCCGTCCACCCAACCGCAGGACTATGGTTAAAAAATATCACTATCCCCCCTGCCAGACATCCTATTGCGCATAGCGTTATCAGCCCGCCGCTGGGCACAAACACCTCGGCCACTATCAGTGCCGCGCAGGCAAAATACAAAAACACAGCGAATACAAGCCACCAGTCCATTAACTTTCTCCTGCTCTCACTATCACTCTGTTGCCGTGAATTTCGATTATCCTGACTT
>CAYLXJ010000427.1:0-1878 GCA_964387385.1 uncultured Pirellulales bacterium | reverse complement strand
GCAGAGAAAGGAAGTCGGTCTTGCTTTAACAAGTTTGCCTGGTTTTTTTATCCTGCGATATGTAAACAGCGTTTTTCTTTTGAAAGCGCTTTGGAGCGAAATCGTTATGAATAAGCCATTATTGGTTTACGAGAAGGGGCATTAAAATGACTGTGGGGCTTCCGGGAACAGGGATTGGCGGAATCTTTTATTTATTATTGGCTATATGCATGCCTGCAAAGGAATTTATCAGCACGATAAAGGGCAAAACTACCCTGAAACGCTGGTGCTTTATAGCATTACAGCTTTCTTTTGTTATCGGAGTAATCACAGCTATATGGGGCGAGGTGTGGCTTTTAAACGGCATGCTCATCTGGACATGGAAATATCTTAAAGTTAACGGCCCTTTATTAATGGCTGAACAATCTTTCGACAATACTAAAATCCTCGCGTGTGCCTCTGCTTATATGAGCTTTATCAGTTTGGCATTTGTTATCACTCTAACGCATGTCGTTCGTTTAATTGTCCGCTGGAGTCACAGCCGCAAACATTCGGCCAAACCCGTCCTCCACCCTAAATTCAGGGTGTTTGACCGGTCGCCTTTGCCTTCGAATGCCTGATTTCTATAAATTGACAGCTTCAATATTTCACTCCTGCTGTTATGCAGGCATATCTATTTAATTTTTACTTTTTATTTTTCAAATTTCAACGTATGATATTGTCATGCTCGAAAGAGGACTCGTGCAGATTTATACGGGGGACGGAAAAGGCAAGACCACGGCGTCTTTCGGACTTGCTTTGCGCGCGGCAGGACAGGGCAATAGAGTCGTGATTTATCAATTCTTAAAGCCGCCAACGCTTCTTTTAGGTGAGCAGGTATCAATGGCAAAATTCGAGCCGGATATCCACGTCGAGGCGATGAAGGGACACTGGAATGTTTTTACGTCGCTGAAAAATCCTGAGGACGTAAAACAGGCACAATCAGCCATAAGCGAAGCTCTAAAGGAAATTCTCGTCTGGGCGAAAAACAGGACTTACGACTTGATAATCCTCGACGAGATTGTCTTCTGTATTTCAAAAGGGCTGGCGAAACTGGAGGACGTAAAAAAAATTATTGACCAGCGAGACAGTCGCGTCGAGTTGATTCTTACCGGCCGGGGAGCAACACAGGAATTGATTGATTTGGCCGATTTAGTCAGTGAAATGCGCCTGATAAAGCACCCCCACGACAAAGGCATTACCGCCCGCCGCGGCATCGAGTTCTAACCGACATTTGGCCGGATTTGATTTTTAAGCCAATTCTGCTATAATACGTCGCGGAGATATTGGTGATGAATAGTTTGACGGCCAATACTGATTCACGCGAAGTCCTGCTGATAGGCAACGCCTTATCGGCGATTACTGATTTACACACACAGAACAAGCCCCCGATGCAGGTCTGCGCCCGATTGTCGGACGGGATTGCCGCGGCCATAGAAAAATCATTTGGGGCAGTTCTGATTGTTTTGTCGGACGTATCAGCCGGCCTCAGGGAGGGCCTCACTAACCTTAGAAAAAACACCGGCGCAAAAATTGTTCTTCTCGCGCGAATGTATGAAGAGCCGGCGGCGATGAAGCTTACCGGTATCAGCAACGGCACAGGTCTTGCGGATGATTACGTTATATGCCCGGTTTCGCTTGAGCAGTTATGCCAGGCCATTCACAGCAAGCCCGAAACAGCAGAAAAAGCATTGACCGCAGCGGCAGACACAACAATACAGAAAAAAATGCTCCATCTCGAGAAACTTGCCATGCAGGATGATTTGACGGGATTGAAAAACAGAAGATATATCAGGGAATTTGCCAGGCAAATCATCGAACGGGCAAAAAAAAGCAGCGGCCGGGTAACAGTCCTGATTT
>CAYLXJ010000426.1:987-1909 GCA_964387385.1 uncultured Pirellulales bacterium | reverse complement strand
GGGTAACAGTCCTGATTTTCCACATCGATGATTTCAAACACTACAACGACGTTTACGGCCACGCCGCCGGCGACGAGGTGCTAAAACTGGCCTCAGTTATAATGCAACGGTGCTGCCGCAGACATGACGTTGTCGCGCGTTTAGGCGGCGATGAGTTCGCCGTCGTCTTCTGGGACGACCCTCGTTGTAGCCCCCCGCCCGGGACAAGCGAAAGACGTTCTTTCACAGCCGAACACCCCAACGAAGTGATTTTGATAGCCAAACGCTTCCGCAGAGAGCTTGAAAAAACCGACCTGCATCTGCCTGGGGCAAACGGCACAGGCGTGCTGACGATAAGCGGAGGTCTGGCCAGTTTGAACAGGGACGGCTCCTCGGCAGACGAACTTTTCGCCAAAGCCGATACCGCCCTTCTCGACGCAAAACGAAGCGGCAAAAACAGAATATATCTCGTCGGGCACCCCCAAAACGATATCGATAAAATCGAATAAACCCTATGTGCTCATTAACCGAGCACGATGGTTTCGGAGGGGCCAAGCAACTTGTACCGGATGCCTCGCCATGTTATTGTCCTGCCGAAAGCGGAAGATAGAATTAGCACAAGCATCAGCGGCGACCAGAGCCAGAATAATGCTATATCGGCAGCCGCCGCGACCTTTAATTTAGACCAGTCCTCTGCGAGTAATCTGCGGACCATTTCCTCCCTGAGAACCGCCCTCGAAAATTGCGCGACAAGAAATACCAGAGGCACAGCGATAAAAAGTACAATATGCGGATTACCTTTCACTGCCGCGTAAATTGCCAGGGCCGTTCCGCCCCATAGCCCGAATACCGAATATATACAGCTTGCAAGCCCGAACCGCCACGTCAGGGGCGCCGCCACTTTCGTAATTACAAACTGTCGCCTGCCGAACTCAAGAAACTT
>CAYLXJ010000426.1:0-977 GCA_964387385.1 uncultured Pirellulales bacterium | reverse complement strand
CCAGACAGGCAGGGACAAACTCGACCTTCTTATGGGCGCTTTTTACGGCGCAACTGAGCGACAAATCGTCGCTTACGGCCTTTTGCCAAATCGCTTCGATATTCAGCTCCCTGAATGTCTGCACCTTAATCGCCATCGATCCGCCCCAGGCGTGATTAAAATGGGTATTGCCCAGCAATTGAGCGATTTTGATGTTTATCGCGGCCATAGCAATCGTCGCAAAGTTGTTTTTCTTCGGCACAAACAATCTATATCCGCTTGTGACGCCGATTCGCTGATGCCGAAGCCGGTCAACCAAATGATGAAGCCAGTCAGGCCTGATACAAATGTCCGAATCGGCAAATGCCAGTGCTTCAATATCGCTGGGAATCTGATGATATGCGTAAAGCTGGTTTGCAATCTTCTGGCTGCATGTCCTGCCTGTCCCGGCAACCAGCACGCGGACTTCCCTCGCTTTGGTCGAGCTGTCCAGCCGGCCTTTCAACTCGCATAACTTGCCGTAAACAGGGTCTCGCTGGTCGCCCACGACAAAAAATAAAACGTAACCTTCGTAGTCCTGCCTGTAAAACGAGGAAATGTTCTGCTCGAAATTTGTGTCGAGGTCTTTACAAGGGACAATAATCGCCGTGCGTGGATTATAATGAAACCGCTTTTTTCTGTAACCGGCCAGCGCGTAAAAATAGTTCCTCAGAGGCAGCAGCGAAAATACCGCCTGTGTTACTATCAGCATCCAGCCGACATAGACATACCATTCCATATCCCCTAATTATCATTTATCAACCATTAATTATCAATCCTCCCGTCCGATTTTTGACCGATTATTTGTTTCTTGTCTTGACTAAAATCATAAATTATAAATAATAAATAAAAATGTCGTACGGGTCGGTGCCCGAGTGGCTAAAGGGAGCGGACTGTAAATCCGCTGGCTAGCGCCTACGGAGGTTCGAATCCTCCCCGGCCCACGCGTCTGCCGTCAG
>CAYLXJ010000425.1:0-1923 GCA_964387385.1 uncultured Pirellulales bacterium | reverse complement strand
GTATCGCATAATCGAGGGGCTTGGGTGGGAGGTGCCGGACTGGATAGTTGTGCCGGGGGGAAATTTAGGCAATTCAAGCTCGTTCGGCAAGGCGTTTAGCGAATTGAAGTATTTAGGGCTGATTAAGCGTGTGCCGCGAATGGCGATAATTAACGCGACGGGGGCGGATACGCTGACTGACCTTGTGAATAACAAGAAACTGGTTTGGAACGGCGGGAAGGTGAACAATAAGGTAATTGCGGATTATTACGCGGATTTGACGGCGCGTAATTTTTCGCCGCATACTTGTGCATCGGCTATTGAGATTTCACGGCCTGTTAATTTAAAGAAGTGCCTGCGGGCGATAGATGTCTGCAACGGGGTTGTGCGGGCGGTAAGCGACCAGGATATTTGCGACGCAAAGGCGGTTATCGGCAGATACGGTCTTGGGTGTGAGCCGGCAAGCGCAGCGTCGGTGGCGGGATTGAAGCTGCTGCGGGCAGAGGGGGTCATCGGGGAGGACGAGCGGGTCGCCTGCGTGCTGACGGGCCACGCCTTGAAAGACCCGAACGTTACGGTCAATTATCACAAGGAAAAGCAGGGCGAGTTCAGTAATCCGCCGGTTGAGGCGCCGAACGATTTTGAGGAGATTTTGAAACTTATAAAATAGGTCTCACCGCAGAGAACGCAGAGATAAAAAAATCCGAAGCACGAAATTCGAAACAAATTCAAATTACCAAAAACCAAAATTCAGAACAAAAAAGGCGGGGTAAATCCCGCCCTACGATTTTTGAATGAACATCGAGAGTAGGAAGCCGGCGGAGAGGGTGAGGCAGCCGAGGAGGTGTAAAAAGATTGTGATTGCGCATGCGCGGTGCTGGGTGCGGCCGGGCGTTGAGAGGTCGCGGACATTGACGAAGCCAAAGGCGGTGACAGCGACAGGCAGGCCGAAGAAAAGATAAAGCATCGCGGGCCGGAACATAATTCGGTCGATAATCGCGCCAGTAATTGCGATTGCGAAAGTGGCGAGCAAGGCGATACGATAAATCCAGACGCAGGGAGGAATTCCAAAGCGGACGACCAATGTTTTCTTATTGACGGCAGCGTCGGCTGCGAGGTCGGGGAATTCGTTAATTAAAATAATTAAAAAGACCAGGATGGCCATAATGCAGGCGGCGGGCAGGGCGATGAAATCGATTGAGCGGGTTTGCAGATAGTAAGAGCCGTAAACGGGGAGGATTCCGAAAAGGAAGGCGATGAAGATTTCGCCTATGCCTCGATAGCCAAGCTTGACGAGCGGGGCGGTGTAGAAGAAGCCGCCGAGGATGCCGGTGAGACCGAGGATTAAGATTAAGATGCTTTGCGTGAGCAGTAAAATTACAACACCCAGAAAAGCGCCGACGGTCAGACAAAAAAGCGAGGCGAGAAGCGTGGCTTTGGGCGAGAGAAGTTGCTGCTGAATAAAGCGGCTGCCGCCGGAGAAAGGCGTGGGGTTTTTGTTGGCCCAGTCGTTACCGGAAAGGTGGTCGAAGTAGTCGTTTGCGATATTAGAGCCGGCGTGAAGAAACATAATTGCGAAAAGAGCAAGCAGGAACAACGGCCAATTGAACGAGCCGGCAATTACAAAACCCAAAGATGAGCCGACGAGGACGGGGGCGGCGCTTGCGGTCAGAAACTGCGGCCTTGAGGCGAGGAATAAGGTCAGTATTTTTGATTTCTTAGTATCAGGATTCATTTGACTATGATTTTACAACTAAAGATGCAAATGATAAATCCTTATTGTATAAGTAGTTATGAAATTTTTAGCTCTTAATGTTCAACTAAGTTCAACTAAATACAACTAATGTTCAGAAGAGTCATTTTTAGATAAAACCCATTTTGGTTTTCGGTCTGAGCCGTTATTTCTAATGGTTTTATCTTTCTTTGCCATTGCGAAGAGCAAGT
>CAYLXJ010000424.1:0-1929 GCA_964387385.1 uncultured Pirellulales bacterium | reverse complement strand
CGCTTATTTGCGACGACGAAGGAACAGTCCGCCAAGACCCAGAAGAGCCATTGTAATCGGCTCGGGTATTATCTGGTGAACTATAACCGTATCCAGAAGCGTTCCTTCAACATAATCCATGCTTCCCCAGAGAGTGATTAACACATCGCCCGGGCCTAAGCAGTGGAACATAATCAGGTCGAAAATCGCGCCAGGGCCAACTCCGCCGCCGGTGATTGAGAGTGTACCAGCAACGCCGTCAGCGCCTTCTTCAAATGCCGGCAGACCCGGTGTTGCGACACCGTCACCGATTGTAACGCCGGGATCGTTTTCGAACAGGTTAACGCCGCCGGAAATACTGGCAAGCGTTGTGTTGGCAATAAGTTCCCAGCCATTCCAGTCATCGCCGCCGCCGAAAACCACTAACTGCGTTGCGTGGATGTCCAGAACAAGCTCATCGCTCGGGCCAATAGTGATTTCCTCAATCGACGTATCGCCGTTGACAGAAATCTGGAGAGCTGCATTGGCCATTGAAGCCAATCCAAGAACCATCAGTAGAACTAACAACTTTTTCATCATCTACTCCTTTCATTTATCGTTTCCCGCCTCGAATCACCCTCAAAATATGGCTTTCGAGGCGGCCAGTTTTTTTACGTTCAAAATACTTTTACTTCATTAATTAACTTTTCTTTGCTAACAACTTAAGGCGTATTGGGACATACTCCCGTAGGAGCGCAGATCTGTCCCGGAGGACACGTTGTTACGCCCGTCGGCAGACACCAGTAATGGTAATTCGGGTCCGCTCCGCCGCTCGTGTCGCCGCACAGACCGTTATCTGCCGGCCCAGCAGCCCACTTGGGATTCAACTGGGTCTCGAGCTTGCTGATATACGACTTAAGAATAATCAAGTCGTTTCCGCTTACCCAGTAGTTACCCAGCTTCTTGTGGTCGAAATCGGCGCATATTCCGTTCGGAACATTTTTAAGCACCGTCTCTAACTTGCTGATACCCGATTTCAGAATAATCAGGTCGTTACCGCTGATCCAGTAGTTGCCAAGTTTCTTGCCGTCAGCGTCGCCGTTGCATTGTCTCGGATAAGCCCAGCAAGCAGGTCTGCTGCGGTTCTGCCAGTTGACATACAGCGAGTTAACAGCCGTCATATACTTAATCGGGTAGCTGACAACTGTCATCTGGACCGTTCCGGTGCAATCTGCTCCGGAAGCAGGAACCGTTGAAAGAACCTGCGCTACCGGCTCTCCGGCGCCCCATGTGTTGACATCGGTATAGGACTGCGGAGGTGTCGTTGCGCCAAGCAGCGCTATGCACGCCTGACGCGTCAGACCGACGCAGTTCGGCACAGTGCAGGACTGGAACGTAACCTTCGTCGATAACGGCAGGTTTGTTGTCGCTGCCGTGCCGTCGGCTTTTACTACGCCGCCGCGAAGGGCTTCCACTGCAATTCTAAGGTTGCAGTCGGGAGTTACGTTTTCGCTGTTGACGTCAAAGCTGAAAAGCGTGCCCGATGTTGCGGGTTTATTGGCGTCTTCTTTATACAGCGTGCCCAATTCGACTACAATCCTCGACCAGCCGAGGCCGGTGTTTTCCGCGCCAGGGGCCGCCCAAGGTGTAGAGGGATTGTAATTAGCATCGCTCCAGTTCGGGTTAGAGGGATTAATGAAGTCCCGGAATCTTCCCGGGAAAATCCCGTAGCCCGGACTGACGGCGTTGCTCTCGCCGACCTTGAAGTTGCTCAGCGGAGTGTCGCCAATGTTCATCCCGTTGTCAACATTGATATCAAGGGCAAAGGCTCTAATGTTGTTAGGATTAGCGGTGTAGCCGATTGTGATTGTTTTATGCGGCACACCGTTAATATTAAACTGAGCGCTTTGCTGGACGGTGATATCTACATCTGAAGCTTGCGCAATAAAAGGAACCGCAAACAGCAACAGC
>CAYLXJ010000423.1:0-1938 GCA_964387385.1 uncultured Pirellulales bacterium | reverse complement strand
CAATGGTTCCACCGATGGTTCCCAGGCGCACGTACAGCAAAATTACGCTGAGGTCCGGCTCTTAGAGCTCGGTGAAAACCGGGGTTTCACCGGCGCCTGCAATGCAGGTTATGCCGCGGCCAAAGGTGATATTATCGTTCTGCTCAACAACGACACCCAAGCCGCCTCCGGCTGGTTGGCGGCCGTGATTGATGCCTTCACCCGTAACCCTGACGTGGGTATTGTCGCCAGCAAATTGCTGCTCTTTGACCCTGTGTGCGTCAACCATCACGCACAGCTTCAGCTTCGACTCTATTCCGTCGGTGATTTCCCTGATTTTCTCGTCGTCGCAGTATTTCCACGCCCCGAAATCCTTGTCCGGGTAAAGCTGCCTGCTGCTGCGATAGCCCATCTCCATATAGTCAATGCCGCTCTCCGACAGCGCCCTGTAAACCTCGCGGACGAACTTGTCATTAAAATAATGGTCGTTAATTAATCCGCCGTCTCTTATCGTGCAATCAAGGACCTTAATTTTTTCTCTAAACACCTTAGACCTCTTTCACTTATAATTTTTCCAAGACCTTTTCGACGACATCCTGCTCAACCACGATGGCAAACTGGCCCTCCTGGCGATGAATTTTGCCTATTCTATCAATTAGAACAAACTTTGGCCATTGATTTATCGCTTTTTTATCGCGTTTTATGGTATCGAGCAGCGTTTTCACGCCTAAATTCGCAGGTTTCGACAAAGGCATTCCCAAAGCCGACAACAATTTTTTCACTCTTTCAAGCCGACTTCCGTCATCAAAGCCAAGTTCAATTTCAATCAAACCCGCCGCGACAATCCCTATCGCCACCGCTTCGCCGTGCAGCAATTTGAAACCGCCCGCTGATTCTATCGCGTGGCCGATTGTGTGACCGTAGTTCAGCATACGCCTCTGGTTTTTCTCTGTCGGGTCGCGCTGCACGACGCTCGCCTTGATTTTGCAGTTGTAATAAGCAACTTTCTCAAGAACATTACCCTGTCTTTTCAAAATCGCATCGAGATTTCCTTCAAGAAACTCAAAATAACTCTTGTCAGCAATAATGGCATGCTTTACCGACTCGACCAGCCCGGCCCTGTATTGCCTGTCATCGAGTGTTTTTAAGGTAGCCACATCGATATACACAGCCGAAGGATGCCAGAAAGCTCCGAAAGCATTTTTGCTTAATGTCGAGTCAATCCCCGTCTTGCCGCCTATTGCCGAATCCGCCTGTGCAAGCGTGGTCGTGGGGATTTGCACTACAGCCACTCCCCTTTTGAATACCGCCGCGGCAAAACCGGCAATATCGCCGACAACCCCCCCGCCGAGAGCTAAAATGACGGTGTCCCTGCCTAAATACACTTTTTCCATCGCCTCCAAAATCGAATTGAGGGTTGTAATATTTTTGGATGTCTCGCCCGGCATATCCATTACATAAACGGGAATATTTTTACCTGACAATAGCTTCCCAAGATGGCCTGCCCGCGCAACATTATCATCCGTAATAACAAACTTCCCCGCCCTGCCGAACTTATCTTCCACCTTCGGCAAAACCGAATTGAGAAAATTTTCCCCGATTTCAATTTTATACTCACGGGATTTCGCCGCAGGCACTTTGACGGTTATTTCTGTCATAGTTGTTAGAATCGTATCAGCGACTTGACTTTATAACCTTTTAGTTTGTCAATACCGTGCAGGTCGGTCAGCTCAATGAGAAAAACCACTCCGGCAACCTTGCCCCCGATTTTTTCTATCAGCTTGCAAACGGCCTCTATTGTCCCTCCTGTCGCTAACAAATCATCCACTATCAGGACCTTCGCCCCTTTAGGTACCGCATCGATATGCACTTCCATTGTGTTTGTGCCGTATTCGAGGTCGTATGTGACGCTCTCGGTTTTATAAGGCAGTTTTCCTTTTTTACGAACGGGAATAAATC
>CAYLXJ010000422.1:0-1947 GCA_964387385.1 uncultured Pirellulales bacterium | reverse complement strand
GCCGACAGTCGGCACGCCTTTCAACAATTCCGCAGTGGCAGGGGCCGGTACAGGCAGCGTCCCGTGAGCCATTTTTACACTGCCGCCGCCAACGGCCAGCATCGAGCAGTAAACCTCTTCAATTTCCAGCGTGTCCAAACCTATTGCCGCCGATACGATATCGACAATCGAATCGAGGGCGCCGACCTCGTGAAAGTGTACGTCATTCGGCTCTTTGCCGTGAACAGCTGCCTCTGCCTCGGCCAATCGCTGAAATATTTTAATTGCCGTCTGTTTCGGCTTATCGCCTATCGAGCTGTTATTGATGATGTTTGTTATATCGCTCAAGTGTCTATGATGATGCTGCTCGGCGATAACAGGTAAAAAATGAGTCGCCTGCAAGCCGGCCCGTTTTATTTTGCTGAACTTGATTTCGAGTTCCTTTTTTGAAAAGCCCAGCGTGGCGATTTGCCTTTTGAGAAATTCAAAATCCAGCCCCGCGTCAAGCATAGCTGCTGCAATCATATCCCCCGCCGCCCCGGCAAAACAATCGAAATAAGCTATCCTCATAACAAGCCCTTAATAAATTTGCAATTTTCAGCCATTATCCGCCTACGATGTTTCTTTTGCAAGTCCAATAAGTTTGAGGGTAAATTAGCATAACATTTGTTATAATTGCTGCGTATTATTCAGGCGTATTATGAATCAAAAGGTCCAGTGCGAGTTGTGCCCCAAGGGCTGCATAATCGGCCCCGGCCAGAGCGGCGACTGCCGCGTGAGAGTCAATATCAACGGCGTCCTGCGCACCGTCGTATATGGCTTTCCCTGCTCTGTCCATATCGACCCGATTGAGAAAAAACCGTTGTTTCATTTTCTGCCTTCTACGCCAATTCTTTCAATCGCCACCGTCGGCTGCAATTTGCATTGCCTCAACTGCCAGAACTGGGAAATATCACAGCAAAATCCTGAGCAGTCGCAGGCGATGTCGGCCTCGCCCGAAATGATTGTTGAGGCGTCAAAACGCAACAACTGTCCTTCAATCGCTTATACATATACCGACCCGATTGCTTATTATGAGTATGCCTATGATACATCCCGTTTGGCAAAACAGGCGGGGCTTCGTAACGTCCTCGTAACCGCCGCCTACTGCAATCCGGCGCCCTGGCGTAAACTATTGGAAGTTACCGACGCCGCACGCATTGACCTAAAGGGTATGAGCGACGATTTTTATATAAAATTCTGTTCCGGCACCGTCGGCCCTGTCCGGCAATGCCTCATCGATTCGGTCGCCACGGGTGTCCACGTCGAGGTTATAAACCTCATTATTCCGACGCTCAACGACAGTCCCGACGACATCCACCGCCTGGCTCGCTGGATAAAAACGAATCTCGGAAGCGACATACCGTTACATTTTTCACGTTTTTTCCCTCAATACAAAATGCAGCACCTCCCCCCCACGCCCTTGGAAACGCTCGATACAGCCCGCCGGATTGCTCTTGAGGAAGGTCTGTATTATGTTTATATAGGTAACATTCGCAGCAAGGACGGCGAAAACACGTATTGCCCCGGCTGTCATAAGCTGCTTATCGAAAGGCAGGCGTACGTTGTTCTGCAAAATAACCTTAAAGACGGCTGCTGTCCGGATTGCTCCAAAAAAATTTACGGGGTCTGGAAATGAATCGGCGCAAATTCCTTAAAAAAATACTGATGGCCGGCTCGTCTGTTTTGGCAGTCGGTTTTGCATTAATTAAAACCGTTGTTCCCCGCAAGTTCTTGAGAGCTAAGCCGACATCAAAATATCCCGGCCGGCTGAAAAATATGGAAGACATCACAACTCAAGCTAAATGGAGTGGATAATATGTTTGATAAATATCACAGGGAATCGAGGACAATCCTGCTGTTAATTCTTATTATTATGCCCTTTCTTGTTCTCGCAATTTTCAGATATCATTTGCATCTCCGGAAGGA
>CAYLXJ010000421.1:0-1947 GCA_964387385.1 uncultured Pirellulales bacterium | reverse complement strand
TGGTTGACTTTTTTATGACGCACAAATATTACGCGGATGTTTCAGAAGAAGAGAAGAAAAAGGCCAGAGAGCAGTGGACTACTTCTATTAAGGAAGCAATAAGCAAGGGGGGATCGGATGAAATCTGGAAGGACTTTTACAGAGATAGTTTTCCAGAGGTTTTTAAAGAAAAACAAGAGGAGGTATTTTCTAATCGTACGCGGATAGGAAGAGCACTCAATCTCTTTTTCGAAGGTTTCCGCCTGCCGCTTCAGCATTCTTTTCTATCAATGTGCTTGGTTCTGGAAACAATATTTACAGTTGAAGAAGCTGAAATTACATATCAGTTTGCGACAAGATTGGCAAATATTACTGGAAAGAAAAAGACCCTGGAACAACGGAAAGACATATTTGAAAGAGCCAGAAAAGTTTATAAGGAACGGAGCAATATAGTTCACGGGAAAAAGTCGGTTAAAACCGTGGAGCCAGATGTCTTGAAAGATGCCTTTTGCTTTACTCGACATAGTTTGCAGCACATCCTGCTTGATTCCGAACTTTTAGAATTGTATTCCGACCCCATAACTATAGACAAAACTAAAATTTCAGACAAAGCGGTCGAAGCAATAAAGAATTATTTCAGGGATTTAGATTTACGGTGAGATTAATTGTATATTATGGCCTAAGGCAGTTTTATTTGAGGAATTTGATTTCTCTGTGTGCTCTGTGACCTCTGTGGCTAAAAATTGTTTGTTTTTTCTCTGTGGCAAACTATAGATCTCTGTGGCTAAAATAAAACAAAAAAGAAATCTCTGTGGCAAAAAGGAGTTATGAAGGTATGCCGTTTATAGCGAACACGGACCAGCAGCAAAAACAAATGCTGGCGGAAATCGGCCTGACGATGGAGGGACTGTTTGGCGATATTCCGAAAAAGCTTTTGTGCGGCGAGCTGAATCTGCCGCAGGGCCTCACCGAACAGGAGGTCAGGGGAGTTCTTGCGGAGCTTGCGGACAAAAACTCGATTAACCTGACGCTTTTCCTGGGCGGCGGTTTTTACGACCATTTCATACCCGCGGCGGTTTACTCGATTGTGTCCCGCAGTGAATTTTATACCGCCTATACGCCCTATCAGCCGGAGGTCTCGCAGGGAACACTTCAGGCGATTTACGAATACCAGTCGATGATTTGCCGCCTCACCGATATGGAGGCGGCAAATGCCTCGCTTTACGACGGCGGAACAGCGATTTATGAGGCGATGATGATGGCGCTTCGCATAACGGGCAGAAATAAAGTCATCATCGACGACAGCGTAAATCCAATTTACCGAGTAATGATTGAGTCATATACCAAAAACCTCAATATCGAGCTTGTTCAGACACACTGTGAAACGGGACTGGTCAGCAAAGAGCAGATACTTGAAAAGCTCGACAACGAGACGGCGGCGGTGATTTTGCAGAACCCCAACTTTTTCGGCTGCATCGACGATTTCAGCGATATCGCCGAAGCCGCACACGGCAAAGGAGCGTTGTTATTAGTGTCGTGTTATCCTATATCACTGGGGATATTAAAAACGCCCGGCTCGATGGGAGCCGATATCGTAACGGGCGAGGGACAGAGTTTGGGTATGCCGATGTCCTTCGGCGGACCTTATCTCGGATTTATGGCGACAAGAATGCAATACATCCGCAAGATGCCCGGCAGAATCATCGGCAGAACCAAAGACCGCAATGGTAAGGATTGCTTCGTAATGACACTGCAGGCCCGCGAACAGCACATAAGACGCGAAAAAGCGACCTCGAATATATGCTCGAACGAGGCGTTATGCGCATTGACGGCGCTGGTGTATCTTGCGCTTATGGGCAAAGAAGGCCTGCGCCAGACCGCCCAGCTTTGTGCAGATAAAGCCAGTTACGCATATAATCGCCTTACCGCGATACCCGGCGTCAAACCTCATTTCAAGGCGAAATGGTT
>CAYLXJ010000420.1:434-1973 GCA_964387385.1 uncultured Pirellulales bacterium | reverse complement strand
ACAGGTTCGGCTCGCCCGCGACGGCGGCCAGACAATTACCGGGGGCGACTATGTCCGGTTTTGAACGACCGTCGGAGGTAGGCCCCTGGCTTGAGTATTCAGGATATACAAGTGCGAATCGCGAAAGGCCTGTTGCGGCATCATTAGTATCTATCGATTTTACAACACCCACGCCGATAACATTGGAACCCGCGCCGGGATACAGGGGCGGGTCTGATGACCTGGAGCCATTACCTATGCCGATAACCACCGTCAGGCCGAAGTGCCGGGCCATAGCGTCAAAACCGCGGGTCCACCAGTCCTCGAATTGATAGCCGATATCAGCGGTGATAATGTTGGCATCGGGAGGTGAAAAGGGGAAAACGTTATTTATAAGGAAGTTCCAGAACTCGAAAACGCTCGGCTGCGCATCGGGTACCGCGCCTTCGTAAATAAAATCGCCGGCGTTTTCGTTATTCGCGTTGGGGTCCCTGCCGAATAGAATCGAGCACACGGCTGTCGAGTGGGCCGATATACCCGCGGGCCACGACACCGTCGGGCCATCGAAAAAAGCATACTGGACGCCGGCAAAACAATCGTGGGTTTCGTCGGGGCGATAGTCGTTTTGCGGGATGCCATCGACGTAGGTGATGCTTCTGGATATGACAGCACACTTGACGCCTTGGCCGGTGAGGTCGGGGTAAAGGTCTCTTAACTGATAAATCCCGGCGTGATTAAGCCCCTGCGGCTGATGTGCAATATCGGCCTGCTCGGCCAAAACAGCCCCGGAAAGGACAGAAAAGGCCGCTATTAGCGCTATAAGAAGAAAAAGCTTGATTTTTATGGGACGTAACTTCACTTCTTCCCCGCAATTAAACTACAAAAACAGCCCTTGCTCGACTTTAGTCAGCATACCACAAAACAGCGTAAATTTCAACCTAATTTCCTGCTTTCACTGGCTTTATAGTAAAGCGACAGAATAGTTAATTTATAGGGTATATTTCGGCTCACCGGCACTTAAAAACTACAAAAATAGCAAAAAAACCTGTAAAAAAACCTTACTTCCTACCTTAATTTCCCGCTCCTGTTCACGATTTCCGGCTGGAAATGGCAGATTACGAAATTTATGCGAATGGCATGATTGTTTGGTTTCTTGATGATTTTAGCGTTATGTGAATATAACCAGCGGCAGCCACAAGAAAAAGCAATATAGCACGGGCAGCGGTTCCATAATTTATAATGGTCGTATCCGTCGGGCTGAAACAACCACAGCTTATTTCAAGTCCCCGCCATAATGCGGAAAACAGAACAATACTAAACATTGCGCACATTAAAAGACACGTCAGAAAAGCACCCGTCACAAGAATTCCTCCAAGCAGGCATATACCGACAAAAAGCTCCAGCCAAGGCAACGCCATCGCGACAGACAAACCGAAGCTGGGGCCGACAAGCTCGTAATTGTAAACACCGCCGAGAAAATCATACGGCTGGCGGATTTTGGCTATACCGCTTGCGATAAAAACGCAGCCAAGCGCCAGTCGGGCGAGGATAACGAGTATA
>CAYLXJ010000420.1:0-424 GCA_964387385.1 uncultured Pirellulales bacterium | reverse complement strand
CGATATTTCATTCCGCTTGTTGGTTCGTTGTCCACTGAATCTTGTTTCCCTTGTAAATCCTCACGTTCGAAAAGCCGTCGTTTGACAGCTTTACCGCCAAATTGCCTGCCTGCCGATAATTAGAGCGCATGCAATAAATGACAATCGGCGCATTTTTATCAATCCCGTTCATCGCTGTTTTACATCTGTCATCCGCCCCGCAGGTCGGTATATTTATCGCGTTCTTAAAATGGCCTGCTTTGAAAATGTAATCGGGTCTCGGGTCGATGAATATGGTTTTACCGTCGGCTAAAAGCCGGGTAATTTTGTGATCGCTGACTTTAGGGATTAAATTGGCGCGATGTGCCTGCTGAACTAAAGCCGTCGCCTCCCTGCAAGCGAGCAAACCTTCCTCGTCGATCAAGTGATGTATAAACGCCCCGGT
>CAYLXJ010000419.1:0-1973 GCA_964387385.1 uncultured Pirellulales bacterium | reverse complement strand
CTTTAAGAACTTCGGCCTGAAGTTCGTGGCCCGCCTCGGCCAGTTCCGCGGCTGTGGCGTCGATACTATGTTTGAGCCGGTCCGACTCCTCGTGGCTCACCTGTTCGAGCGTGTCGGCGATGAAGGATTTTACTTTCGAGGGATTGACAAGGTAAGGGTCAATCTCTTTATTTGTGCGAAACCTGACCGAATCGAGGGCGTCGAGGTCCATAGGGTCTGTGATGGCAAGTTTGAGCCGGCCATTCTCAACGCCTAAGGGCAGTATATTATGTTTCTTTATAAGGTCTTCGGGCACGAGCTTCATAACATCGGGAGGTATTGGAGCAGAATCGAGGTTGTGATACTTCATATCGAATTGTTTTGCGATGGCTTTGGTGAGGGTGTTCTCATCGAGCAGACCTTTTCCGAGCAGGTATTGTCCGAGACGCTTGTTATGCGCCTTTGATGCTTTGATGGCGTCAATGAGGACCTGTTTATCAACCAGGCCTGCCTTAAAGAGGATTTCCCCCAAATGTCTTCGTGCCGTCTTAACCATATAGACCCGCTTAATGTACAGATTTAAGATAAAAGCATTATAACATTTCAAGGCCTCAAAGTCAAATTTTGAGCATCAACCGCAGCATATTAAGCGCGGTAAGCGCCGCCCTCAAGCGAACCATTTCCCTGGTATGCGCGAATAAAAACCTTTTTGTTTGGTTGTTATTATAGGAACTTACGGAGATATATACCAGCCCTACAGGTTTTTGTTCGGTGCCTCCGGAAGGCCCGGCGATACCGGTTATGGCGATTGCAAAATCAGTGCCGGCCTTTTGTCTTGCGGCCAAGGCCATTGCAGAAGCGACCTCTTCGCTGACGGCACCGTGCTTTTGTAACAATTCCTGAGAAACGCCGAGCAGTTCGGTTTTTGCTTTATTGCTGTAAGTAATCCATCCCTGTATAAAATACTCACTTGAGCCGGGAATATCGGTAATGAGCTTACTTAAGAGTCCTCCCGTGCAGGATTCTGCGACTGCTAATGTCTTTTGCTGCCGAGCGAGTTCTTTGCCCAGTACTTCCGGCAGGGTCTGGTCATCGAAGCCAAATACGAGGTCGCCGAGAAGTGCTTTGAGATGTTCCAAGTCGGCCTGCGCCATCGATTCAGCGCGTTTTTTATTCATAGCGGAAGAAATGATATGCAGCGTGATTATTCCCGAATCGACGGTTGAGTTTATGAGGGGATTTCTGCGGCGGTCCATAAGGTCGCCTAATTTTTCCGCAATCGCCGATTCGCCCTCGCCAAAGCACCTGATTTTTCTTACGACAACAAACCTGTCAATCCCCTGCTGCCTGAGGCGAGACAAAACCGAATTTTCGAACATTTGTTTCATTTCGGAAGGCACGCCTGGGAGTGAGAAAAATTGTTTGTTCCGAAATTCCGCAAAAATACCCGGCGCGGTTCCTAAAGGATTCTCAATCGGGCCTGCTCCTGCGGGGATATGGGCCTGAATCGCATTTTTTTCAGGCATCCGGAGGTTTCTTTTCTCGAAAAATCGGCGTATATTTTCAAGCAGTTTCGTATCGAGCTGCAATTCGACCCCTAAAAATTCAGCGAAGGCCTGACGGGTGAGGTCGTCATCAGTCGGCCCAAGCCCCCCTGTTGTAATGACAAAATCAGCGTCCTCGGTCGCACGTTTAAACGCGCGAATGATTTTTTCTATATCATCGCCGACGGTATAGACGCCTACAACGGGGATACCTTCCGAAAGCAACCGCTGACAGATATACGCCGCATTCGTATCGACCGTGTGACCGATAAGAAGCTCGTTACCGATACTGACTATGCTTGCGTTAGACATAGTTCTATTTTAATCGCGGATTACGCAGATTTCACGGAAAGTTTTAAGTTAGTTTTAGTTACAGTAAGAACTATTCTGTTATTGGGTCGTATTGGCGGTTGAAGCAGTAATATTCCTGGGGTTCAGCGTCCCAGACGT
>CAYLXJ010000418.1:0-1983 GCA_964387385.1 uncultured Pirellulales bacterium | reverse complement strand
ACTGTTTATGCGGGCATATTGGCACAGGGTTTGCGATTTATAAGACAGCTATGGTTGCGGACTTTTTACAATCCGACTTCGCTAACGCTACGCCGGACAGGTCTGGTGAGGTTAATGTTCTGGCCAATCAGGCGGACTGGGACTGGCCTGCGGCGGTGCGGGATATTTTCCGGCCCAGGGGCGTAAATCTGCTGGTGGCCGATACCGCTAACGATATTGTAAACGTCCTGCGGCATCGCCAGATTCGCACGGCGCTTGTCGATACGGATTCGACCGACACATCAGGTAAAGGGGGTTTGTGGGTGCTGCGGATTATAAAGGTTGAATATCCCGCGATTCCGTGTATATTATTGACAAGCGACCCGACGGAGGCAATGCTCGAAGAGGCGCTGCAGTTAGACGTTTTCAGTGTGATACATAAACCCGTTGAAATGAGAATTTTAAGGGATTTGCTGAACCGGCTGTTCGTGAAAAGATACGGCAGCCATATTTTTTCAAAATAGCCACGAAGACACAAAGACACGAAGAAAAAAAGGTAAAAGTAAAAAAATAAAACTTAGTGTCCTGGTGACTTGGCGGCAGGAAAAGAAAGGAGAAAAAGAAAAATGAAGATACGACCATTGGCTGATAAGGTGCTGGTGCAGAGAGTTGAGGCCGAGAACAAGACAGCGGGCGGCATAGTCCTGCCCGACACCGCAAAGGAAAAACCCCAGCGTGGAAAAGTCGTGGCGGTCGGCGTAGGTAAACTGCTCGACGACGGCTCAAGGCAGAAGCCGCAGGTCAAAAAGGGCGATACGGTGCTGTTTACAAGCTACGCGGGAAGCGAAATCAAAATGGACGGCAAAGAATACCTCATTATGAGCGAATCCGATATTATGGCGGTCATTGAAGAATAAAACAGAGGACAGAAGACAGAAAATCAGAGCAATTTCAAAATATGCAATTTAATAGGAGAAAAGAAAAATGGCGGCAAAAATGATAGCATTCGGGACTGAGGCGCGGGCGGCGATTCGGGAAGGCGTCAAGAAACTGGCCGCGGCGGTCAAGATAACATTAGGGCCCTGCGGAAGGGTCGTTGTTCTTGAAAAGTCGTTCGGCTCGCCGACCGTTACAAAAGACGGCGTGTCAGTAGCAAAAGAAATCGAGCTTGAAGACCCATACGAGAATATGGGCGCACAAATGGTCAAGGAGGTCGCGTCGAAAACGTCAACCGTGGCAGGTGATGGAACGACTACGGCGACAATACTGGCCGAATCCATTTTCGACGAAGGGCTTAAAAATATCACCGCAGGAGCTAATCCGTTGCAGATAAAACGCGGAATCGATATGGCCGTCGATGCGATTGTCAATGAACTTAAGAAAATGAGCATCCCCGTCGCCTCAAGCAAACAGATTGAGCAGGTGGCGACCTGCTCGGCGAACCAGGACGTAGAAGTCGGTAAAAAATTAGCCGAAGCGATGGACAAGGTCGGTAAAGACGGCGTTATAACTGTCGAGGAAGGGCAATCGCTCGATACCGTCGTTGAGCTTGTCGAGGGAATGCAGTTCGACAAGGGTTACGCAAGCCCGCATTTCGTCAATAAGCTGGAGAATATGACCGTTGTTCTCGATAAGCCCTATATCCTGATTCACGAAAAGAAAATCAGCTCAATCAAGTCGCTCGTGCCGCTGCTGGAGAAGGTCGCAAAACAGGGCAGACCTCTGCTGGTAATCGCCGAGGACGTTGAGGGCGAGGCGCTGGCGACATTAGTGGTTAATAAGCTTCGCGGCGTTTTGCAGTGCGCTGCGGTAAAGGCGCCGGGATTCGGCGACAGGCGAAAGGCGCTGTTGAGCGATATAGCCGTGCTGACGGGAGGCCAGGCCGTATTCGAAGACCTCGGCATCGAGCTTGAAAATCTCGAATTGAATATGCTGGGCAGAGCAAAGCAGATTACTATCGACAAGGACAATACGACAATTATCGAAGGCGCGGGAAAGACCGAG
>CAYLXJ010000417.1:0-2038 GCA_964387385.1 uncultured Pirellulales bacterium | reverse complement strand
GACGCTTCTTAGTGGATAAGCTATTTGACATTAGTGGCCGTCGGCGATATACACCTTGAGATTTTTCCGATATTCGGCAATCGCCTGTTCGGCTGCTGCGATTGTGTCCTCGCCTGTCATTATCAGCAAAAGGCCCCGCCCTGTGCCAATAAGGAATTTATTTTTTACCCCGAACGGGCCGAGCTCGATTTAAATGAAATCCTTGCACTTACCGAAAGTCAATTCCATTCCCGTTTCGCCGACTCCCCCATATTGCGAGCAGGCCTTACTCATTTGAAACGAATCGCGAAAATATGCTTGGCGAATCTCGCGTGAATTTGTTGACGGGGGACTAAGCAATTCATAAAATCACAATGTTCCCGAAAGAAGTATGATTGTTTTTTGAATAATAGAATGATAACCGTAAACGAAAATTATTTGAAACTGCAGGCCGGCTACCTGTTTCCCGAAATCGGCAAACGCAGGCGCGCGTTTCAGCAGGCACACCCGGAAGCAAAAGTAATCAGTATGGGTATCGGCGACGTTACGCAGCCGCTTGCCCCTGCGGTAATCGAGGTGATGCACAGGGCCGTCGATGAAATGGGCGATAAAAAGACGTTTCACGGCTATGATGACTGCGGCATCGGCTATGCTTTTTTGCGCGAGGCGATTACGAAAAACGATTTCAAATCACGGGGCGTCAATATCGATATCGACGAGATTTTCATAAGCGACGGCGCTAAAACCGACACTGCCAACATCCAGGAGCTTTTCGGCGTCGAGAACATCATCGCCGTAACCGACCCCGTGTATCCCGTTTACGTCGATACAAACGTAATGGCGGGCAGGACGGGGCTTGCGGGCGGGCAGGGAACTTACGAAGGAATCGTATATATGCCCGCAACTGCCGAAAACGATTTTGTTCCCTCGCCTCCGTCGGCAAAGGTTGACCTGATTTACCTGTGTTTTCCGAATAATCCCACGGGGGCGGTCGCGACAAAAGAACAGCTCAAAAAATGGGTCGATTACGCCCGCGACAACAGGGCTGTAATCCTTTTTGACGCTGCCTACGAGGCGTATATCAGCGACCCGCAGTTCCCTCATTCGATTTACGAAATAGAAGGGGCAAAAGACGTCGCGATTGAGTTTCGCAGTTTCTCTAAAACCGCCGGCTTCACGGGCGTGCGGTGCGCATTTGCCGTGATACCTAAACAGCTTCGCGCATTTACAAAAGCAGGTCAAAGCATCGCCCTAAATCCCTTGTGGACAAGACGCCACTGCACAAAATTCAACGGCGTATCCTATATAACGCAGGTCGGCGCCGCGGCTGTTTATTCTCCCGAAGGCAAAAAACAAATTCGCGGCATAATCGAGCTTTATATGAATAACGCCAAAACGATTCGTAATCGCCTGACGGAACTGGGCTATAAGGTTTACGGCGGCGTCAACGCGCCGTATATATGGCTCAAAGCCCCGAACGGTTTCGGCTCGTGGCAGTTTTTCGATTTGCTTCTAAATCAGGCCAACGTAATCACCACGCCGGGTGTCGGTTTCGGCCCCTCTGGCGAGGGCTTCGTCCGCCTGACTGCCTTTGGCGACTCGCCCGACGTCAGCGAGGCGCTCGACAGAATCTCACGCATATCGATATGAGCCGAATTACCGCATACATCGGCTTAGGAAGCAACCTCGGCGATAAAATCGCTTTTATTGATAAGGCAATCCGCAAGCTCCGCGACATACCTGATACTGACCTCATCCGCGTCTCAACCATTATTGAAACAAAGCCGCTGTCTGATAAAAGCCAGCCAGCGTATTTGAATTGTATCGCCGAACTCAAAACCGGCTTGACCACAGAACGTCTTCACAAACATTTAATGAGGATTGAAAACGCCCTTGGCCGGAAAAGAAAACAAAAGTGGTCACCGCGGACTATCGACCTCGACCTGCTTTTTTGCGGCAGCTCGGTCATCAAAAGCAAAATACTTATTGTCCCGCATCCTCAGTTGCACCTTCGCAATTTTGTCCTCAACGGGCTAAAGCAATTGAATCCGAAATTGAC
>CAYLXJ010000416.1:0-2040 GCA_964387385.1 uncultured Pirellulales bacterium | reverse complement strand
CCCAAACTGGCCCCGACAAGCAGGCCGAATAAAAACAGCGACGGATTAATACCGAGGCGCTGCGACATCGATATCGCGACAGGCAGCATCGCCGCCAGAAACGGCACGTTATCGACAAACGCCGAAACGAAAACCGATATGAATACTATTAACGTATAGCCGAGGAATATGTTTGTGCCGATAAGATTACTGAGAGAAACTGATATTGTCTCAATCCAGCCGGTTAGCGTGATAGACCCGACGAGAATAAAGACGCCCATAAGGAAAAACGTCGTGTCCCAGTCGAGCGATTTGACGCCTTCTATTATCGAACCCCTGTTCGCAAGTTTTTCCCATATAATCGAAATCACCGCGAATATCATACAGAGCACGCCTGCCACATAAGAAAAACCGGTGTCAAAGAAAGAGCTGCCCGCCAGCAGAATAATCAGGCCGACGAGGATGCACGTCGGAAACCACGACTTTACCTTTTCTACGGCCACAAGCTCGGTTTTTTGCCTGTGTGTTCTGAATATGAAAAAAAGAACCACAAACGACGCCAAGGCGCCAATCTCGACGGCGAAAAATATGCTGGGCCTGCCGCGAAAGAAGAAAAAGTCCATAAAATTCATTTTGGCGAAGCCGCCCAGGAGCATACTCGGCGGGTCGCCGATAAGCGTGGCAGTGCCCTGAAGGTTGCTTGATATTGCAATGGCTATCATCATTTTCACGGGTCTCATATCGAGCTTTTTGGCAAGCGACAGGGCGATAGGGGCGACAATAAGGACAGTCGCGACGTTCTCGACAAAGGCGGAGATAAATCCCGTCAGGGCACAAATCGCCAGAATCGCCCAGGCGGTATTTTTGGCCTTATCGACGATAACCTCCGCCAGATAAGCCGGCATACGGCTTTCCATAAACACGTCAGCCACCACCAGCATCCCTACAAATAATCCCATCACGTTCCAGTTAATCGCCCAGAACGCCTCCTTTACCGAAATCGCCCCCAATAGAACCGTCAAAACCGCCCCGCAGACCGCTACAATCGTCCGCTTATGAGGCAAAAACACAAAAAGAACGTATGCCAATACGAACAAAGACAGCGATACAACTTTTGGCTCAGGCACCGCAGATTCCTTATAAAAACGTTAACTCGTTTTTGACTAAAATACCAATCAACGACAAGACCCGCAAGGATTATCGCGCACACAAGCCATATTGATTCGTATCGAATAAAATAGTAGATTTATATTTGCGTTCAGATAAGAGATATAACCGGCCGGTTTGTAAATGCTGTGTCTTCAGGCCATATAAAAAATTAGAAAAGCCTTAACAATAACAGGACGAACTTATTATGGAAGCATACCGCCTGACGTCGGATGATATTCTCAGGGAGCTTAGGTCAAGAGCAAGCGGCCTGACCACAGAAGAGGCCAAGGCCGCGTTGCAGCGTTTTGGCCCGAATCAGCTCGAGGGTAAAAAGAAAGTTTCCGCGATTGTCGTGTTCTTCCGACAGTTCCTGAATCCGATTGTTTACATTCTGGCCGGCGCAGCCAGCATTAAGCTGTTCGTGAAAGGGCCGTTCGACGCAATGGTAATATTTGGCGTGCTTCTTCTTATGGCCATAGTCGGCTTTATACAGGAATTCCGCGCCGGAAAGGCAATGGACGCGTTAATGCAATTGACCTCGCCAAAAACAAAAGTCAGGCGCAACGGGAAACCGGAGGTCATAGACGCCGGTAACGTTGTCCAGGGGGACATTATTATGCTCGAAGCCGGCGACAAAATCCCCGCGGACGGACGCCTGCTCGAAATAGCCAATCTTAAAGTAAACGAGGCGTCATTAACGGGAGAATCGCTGCCCGTTGAAAAGGATTCCCGTGTTATTGATGGAGAAGTTGCGCTTGCTGAAAGGAAAAATATGGTTTACACGGGGACGGCCGCGGTTTACGGCAGAGCAACCGCCGTCGTTACCGCCACTGGAATGAACACCGAAATCGGCAAAATCGCCTCCGCGATACAGGCCGTAAAAAAAGAAAAAACATCTCTGCAGAAAAGCAT
>CAYLXJ010000415.1:0-2041 GCA_964387385.1 uncultured Pirellulales bacterium | reverse complement strand
AGTTGCTATGTCGTCGAGCCCTGTAAAAGCCCCTGAACAGAACAAGGTCGAGCTTGTGGAAACCGCCGAACCAGAACCCAACCCGCCGCAAACACAGCCCGTCGAGACGCCAGCGGTCGAACCTGTTGAGCCGCCGCCGGTGGAGCCGGCTGAGGCGAATAAAACGATGCAACCTGGTCCTGAGATGCAGTTATGCGAAAAAAGTTCGCAGATTCTTCGCACTTACGTCAATGAGCAGGGATGGGTAAATTACAGGATGCTCAAACGCAAAAAACTCGAATTGCTTGATGTCCTGGATTTATTCAGGAACTTCGACCGCGACCGATATAATTCAATGTCAAAAGACGACAAACTGGCTTTCTGGATAAACGCTTATAATCTGGAGCTAATCAAAATAATCCTCGATAACTACCCCATTCAATCATCAAGGGTACTTCTGCTTTTCTACCCGCCCAACAGCATACAGCACATAAAAGGACTTTGGGACCAGAATAAATTCATCGTAATGAACGAAGAATTTACCCTGCAGGAAATAGAACAGCGGTTCTTCAAAAAAGAGCTTAATGACCCGCGTGTTTTTTTTGCGATTTACTATGGCACGGTCTCGGGACCGACTCTGCGAAACGATGCTTATTGCGGACCGCAGCTTTCACAACAACTTGATGAGCAGATATTGAGCAACCTGGCAAGCGGGCAGATGCTCAAATTAGACCGACAGAATAAAATGGTTTATCTGTCGGCTATATTAAAAGACACCTGGAATGGCCGGTATTTCATCGAAAAATACGGTACAGACCTGAAATTCAAGCAGCAGCCGCCCGAAATGCGGGCCGTTCTGAACTTTTTGACGCACTTTCTTACCGCTCAGGACGTTGATTTTCTTGAAACGGCAAACTATTCAGTGGATTTTATGAGATACGACTGGACGCTAAATGAACTAACAGGTCAATAAAATGGGGACAATTTAAATGATACATAAAAAGACACTCGGCAATACGGAAAAATATCTTTTCACAAGTGAATCGGTTACAACGGGCCATCCGGACAAAGTGGCAGACCGCATTTCAGATGCTGTTCTCGACGCCTGCCTCGCGCAGGACCCGAAAAGCAGGGTGGCCTGCGAGACGCTGGTGAAAAACGACATGGCTGTCGTCGCCGGCGAAATCACAACTAATGCTGTCCTCGACATCCCAGCGATTGTTAGACAGACAATTAAGGACATCGGCTACGATGACCCTGCTGCAGGTTTTCATTACGAAAACTGCGCCGTCCTGGTCTCAATCGGTCAGCAAAGCCCCGATATTTCTCAAGGTGTAACTGAGGGAAAGGGTTTGCACAGGGAACAGGGCGCCGGCGACCAGGGGCTTATGTTCGGCTATGCCTGCCGGGAGACGCCTGAACTGATGCCGATGCCGATACAGCTTGCCCACGCTATCACGACTCGTCTTGAATTGATGCGCCAGACAAAGAAACTGCCCTGGCTTCGACCCGACGGCAAAAGCCAGGTCACAGTCGAATACACTAACGGCAAGCCCTCACATATACCAGTCGTGGTTGTCGCGGCGCAGCACTCGCCGGAAGTCAGCCACGCCGAGCTTCGCAAGCAGATTATCCAAAAAGTTGTCCTGCCAGTCCTGCCGAAAAAACTGGTCGATAAACACACCATTTTTCACATCAACGCTACCGGCAAATTTGTCATTGGCGGACCTGTCGGGGACTGCGGCCTGACCGGAAGAAAAATCATAGTCGATACTTATGGCGGTCGAGGCAGACACGGCGGCGGCTGCTTCAGCGGAAAAGACCCGACCAAAGTTGACAGGACAGCCAGTTACATGGCACGCTATATAGCGAAAAATATCGTCGCGGCCGGCCTCGCCGACGCCTGTGAAATACAACTGTCTTACGTCATCGGCGTCGCTAACCCTCTTTCGGTTCTTGTCGATACAAAAGGCACAGGTAAAATCAGCGAAGGCAAATTAAGCCAAATCGTCCGTAAACTGTTTCCCCTCACCCCGAAAGGAATGATTGACCATCTCAAGCT
>CAYLXJ010000414.1:0-2046 GCA_964387385.1 uncultured Pirellulales bacterium | reverse complement strand
CCCTTCAGGGCGGCCTTAATCATAAAATATCGGCCGATACCATCGAGGCCGATTATGCCTTTCAATTTCCCGCCATCCACGACAGCAACAGCCGTCTTGTTGCCCGACATAAAAATCCTGTAAACCTCATCGAGACCCATTTTAGAACTTACCGTCGCGAAGGACCTGTCCATAAGTTCCTCGACCGGCACATTAAGCCCTTTTGTATGAATGGCTGACAAAATACGGTCTCTGGTAAGAATGCCCTGTAAATCTGAATTGTCGATAACGGGGAAATCCTGCTGGCTTCCGTGATGAAAATGCTCAAAAGCAGCGGCTAATGTGTCATCCGGCTTTAAGCTCGTATATTCTGTGGTCATTGCTTCTTCTGCAGGCACTTCAGCCAACAGTGATTGTAAAATTACCTGCTGTTTTTCCGAGCCGGCGCCTAAGTAGAGAAAAATCCCGATAAGGGTCAGCCAGAAATTGAAAAATATCCCGAAGAACACAAAAAAGGCCGCTATCGCCTGCCCGATATTGGCCGCCAGGGAAGTCGCCTGCACGTAATCCATTTTCATTGCAAGTAATCCCCGCAGGACCCTGCCGCCGTCCATCGGGAAAGCGGGAATAAGATTGAACACTGCCAACATAATATTGACGCCGATTAGCCCCGCCAGAAACGCACTGCCTGATTGGGGATACAAATTCGGAATAGCCACACCTGTTTTTGCCCCGACCAGAACGTAGAGAATACCCGCTATGGCGACATTTATGAAAGGCCCCACGAGCGCTACAGCTATTTCCTGCAGGGGCTTTTTGGGCATCTCATCCAGAGATGCAACCCCGCCAATCGGCAGAAGTGTTATGCTTTTGGCCTCCTTGCCGAAGCGTCTGGCAATCAAGCTGTGGCCAACCTCGTGAATGACTACGCAGGCAAACAACGCACAAATAAACAGGGCAGACATAAATCCTGCCTTTACGCCGAATTCAACCATCACCGATATAAAAACAAATAACAGCAGAAGAAAAAACGTCAGGTGAATGCGCAGCTTGATTCCAAATAACCTGCCCGCGTCAATCGACCATTTCATAATTTTGCACTCCGTGAATCTCGCCATCAAATCCGGGCGCCAAGCTCGTATGCTTCCTTAAGCCGGTCGGGCTTTTTGAGAATGTCGCCTTTCTCGCTTACACCGCCGACTATGATACTGCCGGCGAGATTGATTTCAAGATAATTCAGACACTTCTTGAAAAATTCAACGACCAACCTGGCGGTATCGGGATTTTCCTCCTCGAAAGGTATTACCATCGCGGCTGATTTATTCCTGATTTTTGCCCTGTTTTCAGGACAATTGAAATACACGAGGCGGTCGATAAATGCTTTCATAAGAGCAGTAGGCCCATACCAGTAAACGGGCGTGCCGAAAATAATAACGTCGCTTTCGATGATTTTCTGATATGCTGCGAGCATATCATCGTGTTTGCTGCAGGGTTTGCCCTTCCAGCAGACATGACAGCCGTCGCATTCGCGGATGTTGAGTTTGGCAAGCGCGAGCGTCTCAACCTGCGCGCCTTTTGAGACGGCTCCTTCAACGACTTTCTGCACGAGCAAATCCGTATTTCCGCCTTTACGCGGACTGCCGACAACTGCAAGAATCTTTTTCATAACAAATATTTTCCGCTTCAAACCAGGTTCAAATTTTTTGCCGCTTCCGACAAATTCCTGCGATTATAATCCGGTATCACGCCGGTTATATCCGGGCCGGCGTTAAGCAGCAGATTTGCCTGCGTTTTTCGCGCCCTGCGATACCAATCGCAGATTTTTTCTACAGACGGTTGTTTCTTCTCATCGCTTTTTTTCCAGAACCAGTCCGCCGCAAGTGAATCGCAGTATTCCAGCGGCAGATACACCTGTGTGCCGTCGTTTTTGGTAAAGACAGGGTCTATAATCGGCTCGCAGATTTTACCTTTCCAGACAAAATCAAAACGTTCCGCCGTACGAATATCAATAGGCAGATACTTCACACCGCCCGGTTTATCACTACTGGAATTATTCACAACAAGACA
>CAYLXJ010000413.1:0-2053 GCA_964387385.1 uncultured Pirellulales bacterium | reverse complement strand
TGGAATTTCCCGCTGCCCGGGTCGGCTTTTTGACTGCGCGCGGCAACGACCTTGTAGGTTTGAGCTTCGGTCGGTCTGGTTTCGATATTAAAACCCTCAAGGCTCGTTCCCAGCACAAACTGACTGAAGTCGCCGTAGAAATCTCCGAACTCAAAAAGATTCCGCGGATTATATGCCTTGACGTTTATCTGTTTTAAGCGGGCGTCCTGGCGTGCTTCAATGCGGGGATTATCGGTCTTGCGTATAAACCACTGACCTTCAAAATTGTAATCACGCAGTAATTTCTCCTGAATGTTGACATGCAGCTCCGACAAGTAATCCCAACCTTCACGCAAAAATGACTTTGCTTTATTACCGCTTACCGCATTATGATCGACTTCCTGGAAAAAACTTCCGCTGATACGGCCGGAACGATCCGGATCATTTTTCCGCGCCGCGGAAAAATCAAATAGATCTCTGATCCGTTGTGTTAGCGAATACTGGGGATTGGTTTGTGCCGCGCCGGAGGTTGACGAAGCAGAGCCCAGATAATAGACTTCGGCAGCGTGCGCTGAGGACAAAGAGAAGAAGATTACTCCGAATACAAGATGCAGCCAAAATTGTGGTTTACGCGCCATCGGCATGTCGGAAACTCAAAAGCAGAAAATGCGTATTCACTACGGCAAAAACCAACGGAGAACGATGGTATTGTATACTATTTCATGAGAAAAGCAAGGAAAATTGACTCCGCAAGATAAAGCATCCCGCTTAAATGCCCCGGACATGCGTTATCGGCCATAAATCATCGAACGTAAAGCATCGAGGATACGCTCTACCATACTGCGCCAGCGTATCCCGCCAAAACGCTCAACAAACTCAAGAATCCGCGCCTTGCGGCTGACATGCCCCGTAGTTCCCTCGACACGCAAGGCTGTTTTTCTGATAGACTCCATCATGGCGCGGCGCGGAGCACCTAAATTATATATATATGCCGCTGCGTTATTGAATTCAAAAACAGCGGAGTGAAACCCTCTACAATTAAGATAATTCACGCGCAGCCACCCTTCCTGGTATTGCAGAGGCTTAGAAAAATCCCCCCATTTGTTTCTTTTGCCGGCTAACCGATTCAATCTTTTTCGAAAACCGGCGCGACGCTTATTGACAGATTCCATAATAGCCCGCCGATGAAGTCCAAAATCATATAGGTACGCCGAAGCATCGTTGAATTTAAAAGAATCAAGGCGCACTCCTCGGGAATCGAGATAGTTAACATAAAAACGCTCCCGCCGATATTCGCGATTACTGGGAACATTGGTAGCGATCACCCATACTTTCCTTCTGCCGATAAGTCGGCTCATGTCCTTTTTAAGATCTTCGTTCGAGGGGTTATACGGCATCGCAAGGTATTTATTTTTATCGAATCCATATCGCAACGCATAATATTGATATGCTGGAAATGAATGACTGGAAATGTAAATAAGCGCCTGCCGGTAGCGATGAGAATCAACATACGAGAAGATTGGTCTCAAAGAATCAAAATCACAAGGAAACATGGCATACATTATAGATTTGACAGTAGGCACAAATAATAAAAAACAAGCACATAACCCCGCAACTATCCTCTTCATCATGTCTGATCGGACAAACCCGCACAACGCTGAGAATCCCCTTGCCAGCATAATAACAAGCAAGGGGACAAGAAATAAAAACATCCGTCCATGCAACGGATAGATACGTAGACTTACCGTCACAATAGCAAAAAGTATCGGCAAAACTATAATCATGAATTCTCGCCTTCTTTCTCGAAACAACACATAACCACCGAATACAATAAGCCCCTCCGCAAACCATACTGGCCGCACATCAAGCAAAAAAGAAAAAAAATCGCTTCCCTGAAACCATCGCGCCCCCTCCTGGATCGCACTTAAAGACAGAGGCAAACGCGCGATAATACTCTTGTCCGGCCCCAAGAATGTTGGCGCCTCCAGCAGAAAACGCACGGAAAATAAATAAAATACTAAAAAACTCCCTCCAATAAGCACGCACATAATGGCGTAGCGAACCAGTATATTCC
>CAYLXJ010000412.1:0-2056 GCA_964387385.1 uncultured Pirellulales bacterium | reverse complement strand
CTTTGGATTCCCGCTTAGGCGGCGCCGTTGCGCAGCCGGCAAGAATTACAGCCGTTACACATAAAATCGCCAACTTTGCCTTTTCAAACATAAATCACTCCTTTGATTAGTTTAAAATTTTTCAAGAACATAATTTATTTACACACAAATCGCCAAAGATGCAACAACAAAATTCTGCGGAATTTTGAAGCATCGCCGTGTCCGTCGACACAGCCCAAGGCAGGCCGGCGACGGCTAAACAATTTCAGAAGGATAAAAACACAACATGCAGCTAATTAGTTACGTTTGGAGTCGAGGAAGGACTGGAGGATTTCTGCGGCGGCGAAGGCATCGATGCGGGCCTTCCTTTTTTTACGGGTGAGGTCTCTGGGGGCGAGTTTTTCCTCAGCGGCGAAGGATGACAAACGCTCATCCTGAAAAAAAATGGGGATACTGACGTGTTTTTTCAGCTCATCAGCAAATCCGGAAACAACGTCTGCCTGGCCGCTGTGAGTTCCGTCCATATTCAAAGGCAGACCGACAACAACCGCCTCGATACACTCGGCTTTGATTATTTCGACTATTTTCCCGAGCAGGTTTTTTGTGGTCGATAGCCCCGCAAGAGGCGAAACAATTGTCTCGGTTGGGTCACAGACGGCCAAGCCGGTGGTTTTGGCTCCGTAATCGACGGCAAGATATTTCATTTAATTTGTTATTCTCTGGATTCCCGCCTGTGCGGGAAAGAAAAATTCTTTTTAAAAAGAATTTATCACAGGAACTTTTCGCCGGTGCGTTTTTCGATTCGTTCGAGCAATTCTTTCAACAAATAGGTTTTATCGAGGGAACAGACAAAAGTTGCGTCGGGGCTGTGAGCAACGACCATATTTTCGAGGCCGATGGCGGCAATGAGGTGGCCGGCATCCTCGGTAACAAAGACGCTGGACGAGCAATCGAGCAATTCGGAAAGGCCAGCGACGACGATATTATTATTTTTATCGGATTTGATTATATCGGCCAGAGCGGCGAAAGAGCCGAGGTCGAGCCATCGGCAGTCGAGCATAATGGCGTGAACCTTGGGGGCCTTTTCCATAACCGCGAAATCGATGCTGATTTTAGGCAGCCGGGGAAAATATTCCTCGAGCGTATCCTGCTGCGCGGGGGAGTCCCATGCGGTCTGGATTTTCCGGAGTGGTTCAAAGCAATCCGGGAGGAATTTTGCCAGATGAGCGAGGATAGTTTTTACTTTCCAGACAAACATACCTGAGTTCCAGAAGTATTTTCCTTCTGCAAGATAACGTCGAGCGGTTTCCTCACTTGGTTTTTCCTTGAAGCTATCGACGATATAAATTTCATTTTTGCATTTTTGACAGGGGACGGTGCCGGCGCATTTTATATAGCCGAGCTGTGTGCTGGGAAAGGCGGGCTTGACGCCGAAGGTTATCATACAGTCGGGATTTGAGTTGACGAAAGTCAGGGCATCTTTAATCGCTCGGCGGAAGGTCTCGGCCGGCTCGATAAGCTGGTCGCTTGTAACGACGGCCATAGTGGCATCGGGATCATATTTGGCGAGGATTGTGGCGGCCAGGCCAATTGCGCCGGCGGTATCGCGGACGACGGGTTCAGCGATAACGTTATTGTAGGGGATACCCGCTACGGACTCGCGGACGATATCTGAGTAGCCGGCGTTTGTCAGGACGATGATATTGCGAGCGTCAAAGACGGGAGTGAGGCGGTCGAAACAAAGACGGAGGAGAGTCTGGCCCTCGAAGAGCTTAAGGACCTGTTTTGGACGATTCTTTCTGCTCAAAGGCCATAGGCGTTTTCCGGTTCCGCCTGCCATAATAACCGCATAATTCATAATCACGCCCTCTCAATAAGGAATCCAGAAACGGCAGTTTATCAAACCATAAAAGCGGGGTCAATGCCCGTTTTTGCCCTTATTTCGGCGGCAAAGTCCTGTCAGGTGTGTATTGGCCGGCTTTATCCACATAATAAGCCCTTTCAACCGAACTTCCGACAAGAATTGAGTAGCGTATTAAACCTGCGGGAATTTTCAATAAGGAATCTGCTTAAAAGC
>CAYLXJ010000411.1:0-2069 GCA_964387385.1 uncultured Pirellulales bacterium | reverse complement strand
CATATAGAACGTAATATCTTTTCGCCTGGTTCCAAAAAAATCTCCTCCGACGGCAAAATCCGTATAATTTCGGCACCCAATCCTCGTGCCGAAGCGCAGTTCGTAGCGCGAGAGATAACAAAGCTGGTCAGAAACACCGGCTGCAGATACCGCGACATCGCCGTTATTGCCTCCGACATCGACTCTTATGAAAATTATATCAAGGCATCTTTTGAGGACTACAATATCCCCGTTTTTATAGATAAGCGCAGGCCTCTCAATCAGCATCCTGTTATCGAGCTGGTTTCCTCTGCGCTGGCCGCAATAATAAATAATTTTCCCGCTAATGAGATTTTTGCGTTCCTGAAAACCGACCTCGCTGACGTCAGGCGAAGTGACGTTGACCTTTTGGAAAATTATTGTATCGCTTTCGGGATTACCGCAGACGACTGGGCCGATGACAAACCCTGGGGATACGCGGGCAATAAGGCGGACAAATTCAACGAGCAGGAAGTTGACCGGATTCGCGTAAAAGCGATTAAACCTTTGCTTGATTTGCGTAAGCAGCTTTTTGATGCCGGCAAATCGAAATCGTTACTGCCTGAACAATTCACAAAAATCATTTTCGATTTTCTCGAAACACTCGGTATTCCAAAACGTTTGTCTTTTTGGGTCGAGCAGGCGCTTCAAAACGGTGATTTTGCCGAAGCGGACAGGCATCGCCAGCTTTATGACCGCCTCGTCGATATTTTCGACGAGCTAAACGAGGCCTTCGCGGGCACGGTTTCCTCCTGCGAGGATTATCTTGCTGTCCTGCGCAGCGCATTTTCGCAGATTACCCTTGCTTTTATACCTCCTAATCTCGACCAGGTAATCGTCGGCTCAATTGAGAGAAGCCGGCATCCCGATTTAAGGGCCGTCTTTCTCATAGGCGCTACCGAAAGACAATTCCCCACTCCTGTTGTTTTCGACGGCATCTTGAGCGAGGAGGACCGCTTGGCTGCCGAGTCCTTAGGTCTCGACCTGCCTCCCGGCGTGCGTAAGGAATTAGCCAACAGACCCTACCTTGCCTATATCGCCTTTACAAGACCTTCTGAAATGTTGTGTGTTACTTATCCTGCCCTCGACCAGAAATCAAGCGCCGTCGTCCGCTCTGTCTTCATCGATGACTTGTGTTCGCTGTTCGATGACCTTAAAGAAGAATCAATTGCATCCATCGAACCGTCCGTAGAGGATATTTTTTCTCAATATGACCTCGAGGATATGGCTTGCCGGTTAAAAGACAAAAATTTATCGCCGTTGGTGCCGCGGATTGCGTATGCGCTTGATTATGAAAACAAGGCCGGCCTTAATGGCTCAGTTATCAAGCAGCTTTTCGCCGGCCCGATAAGCAGCTCCGCTTCTCGCCTTAGCACCTTCGCTGCCTGCCCGTATAAACACTTCGCAAGTTACGTTCTTGAATTGAAAAGACGCGACGAATTCAAGCTCGAGCCCCTCGATTTCGGCGATTTTTATCATCACGCCTTCGACGCTTTGCATAAAAAAATGGTTGCCGGCAAAATTGATTTCGCGACTGTCAAGCCGGATGCACTGATTAAAATTTTAGACGAAGTCATCGATAAATTAATCGTCGAGAACTCGTTCATTTCAAAATTCACTGCTCACAGGCAGCATAACACATTTATCCTGAGCACTGCCGTCGAATACCTGCGTGATTGCGTTGTTGCCGCCTCGCAAATGGTTCGTTCGGGTGCTTTTCGTCCTGCTATGTCCGAAGTAACGTTCGGCAGGCCGGATAGCGCCCTCGGCGAGCTTAAAATAACCCTCGATGATGGGCGTAGCGTTTTTCTCAACGGCCGAATCGACCGAATCGACATCGCAAAAATCGACGGGCGGAAAATCGCCCTGATTTTCGATTATAAAAAAAGCTCCGAAAGCTTTAGCTGGTCCGAATTTTTCCATGGCCTTGATATCCAGCTTGTCGTTTATATGCTTACCGTCCGAAACGCCGCCCGCAAAATCGCCGATGACGTAGCAGGCGCATTTTATTTGCCAGTCGAAGCAAAACCGCAAACCGCCGATATTGACGA
>CAYLXJ010000410.1:0-2071 GCA_964387385.1 uncultured Pirellulales bacterium | reverse complement strand
GCGACTCAATGTATTATTGCAGCAAGAGTCGCGCTATTTTCCAGCTCATGCGCCAAGGCAATCGTCTCGTTGATCCGTGCGGTGTCGGGATGTCGAGGCCCGAGAACAGTCTCAACCGCAGTTAACGCGTTACAGGCGATTGCATAACCCTCAACAAAATCTCCCCGAACGATTTTCAATTTCGCAAGACAATTGAGCGCCTTCGCTTTTGACTCGCTGTCTGCTGCGGGAGATTTTTCAAGAAAGTCGATCGCGTTTCGACAGGCGGTCTGGGCTTCGGCATATCTGCCGGAATCAAATAGCAATTCCGCGTAAGATACAAGCACCTCGCCTTTGAGCGGATTGGGTCTTGCCGATTTGCCTTCGACGGCTTCGAGCGTATTTCTCAGAAGCCGTTGCGCCTCTGACAAATTCCCCATGCGATGGCAAATCTTTGCCTTCATCAGACGGTTTGAAATCATCACGGGATGATTCTCACCGTAAGTCCTTGCCTGAATCGTCGTCGCCCAATCAAGCATCGCCTGTGCCTGTTCGTATCTGTCCTGAAGGTAATATAATCTCGCAATGTCGGTATAAACGGCGGCTGTGTAAAGATGGTCGGGGCCATAAGAGTCGCTGATAACCCGAAGCGCCTGCTCGTATTGTGATTCCGCTTCGTCGAGCCGCCCCTGTGCAGCCGAGAGACGCGCGATATCGACCTCGAACGGCGCAAGAACAGGGTCATCGGGCAAATGGCAGGAACGCATAATCGCCACGGCCCTGTCGAAAGCTGCGCCTGCCTGGTCGAATTTATTCTGTGCCTGGTAAATCGAGCCGAGAATTCGCAGGGTATAAGCGATGTAAGGATGACGGCTGTAATAAACCTTCTGCTGCAGGTCGAGACCGAGCCGGCAAAATCTCTCGGCCTCGGCGTAGCGGCCCTGATTCTTATACAGCCAGGCGATGTCTATAAGACAGGAGCTTTTCTCCTCGTCGGTGTCTTGGGCTTTTGAAACTAAATCAAGCGCCTTATCGACAAGCGATTCGGCCTTTTCATAGTCGCCCTGCGCCATATAAATGCGAGCGAGCGTCTGCAGGACCTTCGGCGAACAGGATGATGTGTCAACAGCCGACCGGGCCGACCGCGCATAAAAAATCGCCGACACTAACAAAATGCCGACGACGACTCTCTCCCACCAGCGCACGGAGACATCCTGACCGTTTGCCTTCTTAAGATTGTGCTTAGCGTCTAATCCGAACATACATTTGCCTCCTCTTTCATGACCGTGTTATTTCGTAATCGCGTAATCCTCCTCAATTAAAATATAGGAATTGAGCGATAATGAAAAAAACTCGCGGGAAGACATATCGGATTGGCCGGCAGATAAACCGACGCCGACTTTAACGGCTGTATCGATTTTGACGGGATATACATTTTAGGACGTTGCTTCTTCAGAGGATTTCTTGACGGAAACGCAGCAATTGTGTTAGGATTCCGCGAATGACAAAGATTGAAGAAATACTTGTTGTTGAACGAAAGGTCTTTGAAAGCGCGGGCGCGTTTAACGGTCTTGGGCTGGACGTGCAGAAATATCTCAATAAACTCTTTGCGCCGGGCGCTCCACGTTTTATGACCCGGCCGAAGGCCGAAATCGACCCCTCATATAAACAGCTTATCCCTTATGTAATTATGACCTGCGGCGGCAAAATCTTGAGCTACGTTCGCGGCAAACGAGCTGGCGAAACGCGACTTGTCGCCAAACGCTCGATAGGAATCGGCGGCCACATCAATCCAATTGACGCTGATAATAGTTCTTTATTTGCTTACTTATTTGAAAATTATCTCACTGCTGTCCAGCGTGAGGTGGCTGAGGAGGTCTCGGTCGAAACAAACCACACCGACAAAATTATCGCCCTTCTCAACGACGATTCAAACGACGTCGGCAAAGTGCATCTCGGAATCGTCCACTTATGGACTCTCGATGAGCCGAAGGTCGAAAGACGCGAGCAAATGATTACGCAGATGGGCTTTATGGCTATCCCAGAACTGCAGCAGGTCCGCGACACAATGGAAACCTGGTCTCAAATCTGT
>CAYLXJ010000409.1:0-2071 GCA_964387385.1 uncultured Pirellulales bacterium | reverse complement strand
ATGCTCTGATGTATTTAAGTTTCAAGGGCTTTCTCCTCAAAATTTACTCGCATGGTAGGAGAATGATTCTACAAGGGAATTCTTATCAAATTTTATTACAACCGTAAGAGTTTTTTGTGTCTGGGCAGAGGCACCTTTGGATTTAGAGTAGCTGCCCGATGCGCCGCCTATAAGCAAAGTGTCGCCGGGGACTCCTGCAGCTCCAACGCCACCCTACACCCCGCCGGAGTCGCTGTAATATGAGACTTCAGTAGCTATCTTATCGTAAATCCAGGATTCATTGCAATCGCTATCCCTCGTAACTATATTTGGCGAGCCCAAAGCTTCTGCAACATCTGCCTGCGTCATACCTACACGTATTTCCTTTTGAACGATACCCACAGTCATTTCACGTTCCTTCGATGAATGGAGGGTCTGTTGGTTTGAACAGCCACACGTGAATACTATCAGATAAATCAGTATTGTTTTTGCCGCTCTCATTTTTTGCCCTCGCAAAATCGGAAATTATTCAGTGTTTCACATTTAGCAGTTTTATTTTATGGTATTTGTAATTTATTGTCAATATATACAGCATGGATAATACAGCACCGATGAGGTCGGCGATGAGGTCCAGCGCGGTGTTGACATAGTCGCCGACGCCTGATTCGGGGACAATCGCCGCCACAATGGCCTCGACGATTTCATTAAATGCCCCGACGCCAAGACCGGCCATTATGACCACGATTGACAAAGCTATATAACCTTGCAGGTTCTCTTTAAGCAATGGCCTAAGCAGGTCAAACATCGTCAGCGTCGCGACTGCGAATCCCCAGATGTGGACGAGTTGGTCGTATCGCAAGATGGGGTATTTGTGCGAGAGGGTAATAATGATGATTTCGTAAAGGAGTGTGCCATTTATGTGAAATGAGCCGCCTGAGAGGTGCATAGCGGACCAGGCGGTCAGGCCGATAAGTGTGGCAAAGGAATAACGGACTTTGAAGAATGTCGTTGCTATAACAGCCAGGCATACGATTATCACGCCTACATAAATAATGAACTCGTAGTTTTTCCTCAGTAGAAAGGCCGAGCTGAAAGCGATAAGCATAGCGGCGTTTATAATAAGAAGAGCGATATGTCCAAATTTAATTTTGCCTGTCATCATTATTCTCGTCTTTCCAGTCGAGGTCGAAGGGCTGGCGGATTTTTTCGGGATGTCTGGGTCTGTGGGGGCCGACCGGCTTGATGTATAAAAAGGCGAACAGCAATGTCGCAAGTAGCATAATGGCGGGATATAGGACAGGATTAGCGGGGACGATTGAGGGTTTCAGGATTGTCGTTGTAACAAGGCCGATGATTGCGCCTCCTAAGTGAGCGTCATGGCCGATGTTGCCCCGTTGGACGCGGATGCCATAAAATGAGACGAGCATAAATAAAACGGCGTATATGTGTGCCGGGATGGAAAAGGGTATGAAGAAAATCCGCACGGACGTGCCGGGCAAAAGAAAAATGCAGGCGAAAATGATTCCGCAGACGCCGCCAGATGCGCCGAGGGCGTGATAGTCCTCATTCCAGTGGAGTAAAAGAGCGAGTATGCCGCCGCCTATTATGGCGGTCAGATAAATCGCCAGAAAGGTTGCTGGCCCGAAAAGCAGCTCAACAGCGCTTCCGAATGAATACAAGCTGAACATATTGAATAAAAGGTGCGCCCAATCGCCGTGCAAGGCCCCGCTTGAGAGGATTCGGTAGTATTGTTTGCCGTCGAGAATCGCCCTGGTGCTGAAAAGAAACTGATGGAGAAAGTGCGGATTAACAAATCCTCTGTAGGAAAAGAACGCGGTAATGGCGATTACGATTATGTTGGCTATTGCAAGCGGTTCGCTCATTTTTCAAACGCAATACGTTTTAAGTCCTGTTTATAAAAGGAATTATAGATAGAGCCGATAAAAGGTCAATGAAATGGTTTCAAAAATATGCACGGGGTATTGACTTTCACATCATTTTTATTATTATGTTTGCAATGAAAAGGCGATGAGGTTCGCCGCAGAAAGGCCTCATAATTAGGCGAGGATGATAACCTCTACTTGTGAAAGGC
>CAYLXJ010000408.1:0-2086 GCA_964387385.1 uncultured Pirellulales bacterium | reverse complement strand
CAGGGCGAGCCATCTTGCAGCAGGAGTGTTTCTCGGCTCGATGTTCTGGTGGATTGCCCTCAGCGCATCCGTAGGCGTGTTTCATAAGCGGCTAAACGACAACACTATTAACCTGCTGACTCATATTTTCGGCGGAATTCTCGCCACTATCGGAATCACCGTGATTATAAGCACGCTGGTATAGTTATTGTGCCTCAGTTTTTTTCTCGCCTTTTTCGGGCGGCTGCTCAGCTGTCTCGTTTTCGGCCTGCTCGGCCTCTTTCTTAACGGTTTCCTTTGCGGCCTTGGCAGCTTCCTTCTGGGCGGCCTTGAACTGTTCTACATCGGCGCCTTCCGGAACAACAACCAGCGAGATATCGACCTTCAGGTCATCTTCGAATTTCAGCGCGACCTTGTAAGTGCCGACCTGTTTGACATGCTCATCGAGAGCAACCACGTCATCGGGAACCTCGAAACCCTGTGAGCGCAGGTTCTCGGCCACCTCGTGCTTGAAAACCGAGCCGAACAAGACCCCTTGCTCGTTGGCTGCGGCGGCGATTACGGCTTCTGCGCCCTCGACGGCTTTTGCGGCCCTTTCCAATTGCTCGCGTTCGAGACGACGCTGCTCGGCGCGCTGCGCCTTGGCCCTGGCGATTGCCTTCACATTGGCGTCGGTGGCGGGCTTGGCAAGACCCTGCGGGAAAAGATAATTTCTGGCGTAGCCGTCGGCCACGTCAACTACGTCGCCCAGCCAGCCGAGTTTATTCACGTCATTTGTCAGTAAGACCTTCATTTACATATCTCCGTTAATAATATCGTGACTCGTGACTCGGCCCTCGTGTCTCGAGCCACAAGGCACGAGCGACGAGTAACGAGCGACGAGCGACGTTTTTCTAAGCGGTAAACGGCAGCAGCGCCATAAATCTCGCGTATTTAATTGCTCTTTTTACTTTGCGCTGACAGTCGGCGCAGTTGCCGCTGCGTTTGCGCGAGTAAATCTTGCCGCGGTGAGTAAGCAGCTTCTGCAGGGTTTCGATATCCTTGTAATCAACGTACTTTTCGCCCCGCCTGCAGAACCGGCACTGGGTCTGCTGCGTTGTTGCGATTCTTTGGGCGCCTTCGCGTCCGCCCATTTCCATACCGAAGCCCGACGGCCCCATTCCGAAACCCTCGTCAGTCCCAAAGCGAGACGCGCCCCTGCGTGCCGAGGGACGACCTTCAGGCCGACGACCTCTTTCCTTAAATTCCGCCATATTTTTCTCCTTTTTTTTCACCACTAAGTCACAAAGACACTAAGCTTTTTACTTTTTCCTTTTAACTTTTTACTTTTTCTTCGTGTCTTAGCACCTTCGTGGTTAATCTTCATTAAAACGGTATATCATCCCCCGCCGGTTTGGCAGGAGCGTCATTGTTTTCCGGTCCAACATGATTTTCCTGTCCCGCCTCGCCGGCCGCCTGGGCCTCTGTCGCCTGCGCAGCCCCGCCAGCAGGAGCGCCGCCGATAAACTGGAAATTATCCACGTGAACCCTGTGTTTGCTGCGTTTGGAGCCGTCCTGGGCGGTCCACTGGTCAAACTGCAACCGACCTTCAATAAATATCTGTCGGCCCTTGCGCATATACTTGTTGATGGTCTCGGCGGTCTTACCAAAGGCGCGACAGTCCACAAAACACACTTCCTCTTTGCTTTCGCCTTCCTTGCTTGTCCACTTGCGGTTGACGGCTATGCCGAAATCAACCACCGGCGTCTGGCTGGGAAGATACGACAACTGCGGGTCGCGGGTCAGGTTTCCCATCAGAAGCACTTTATTAAAGTTTGCCATAAGCTACTCCTCCTTTTTGCCTCCCGAAATTTCGGGCGATTCCTTAGTCGCTTCCGTAACGCCAGCAGCGGGTTCCAGGTCACTTGTTTCTTCCTCCGGCTCGGCCGGCTGTTCTTTTTGCTTTTCAGCTTTTTCCGCGGGAGTGTCCTTTTTAATCGCCTCTTCGGTAAGGTGGTCCGCCCTGAGGATAAGCACTCTGAGGATGCGTTCCGAAAGCTGCACATCGCGCTCGATTTCGTGGATTTTTTTCCCGTCGGACCTTAAATACGACAGGATATACGTCCCG
>CAYLXJ010000407.1:0-2112 GCA_964387385.1 uncultured Pirellulales bacterium | reverse complement strand
GGAAGCTGATAAGGCCGAGTGATTTGTAGCAGGCGTGGACGAATTTTGCGGCGGCGGACTCTGTGATGCCGAGGTCTGCCATAAACTGCTGCCTGCTTTCGGGGTCTAACTGAGAGAGTTCAAATTCGATTTTGGCGCAGATTGTGACAACGGGGGTTGAGGGGTCGAGGCCGAAATCAAATTTTTTGTCGAGCTGATTTTCTGCGACGTTGACAGCGACGACGAGGGGTTTGAGCGTGAGGAAGCCGAGGGACTTAATCATTTCGAGTTCGGCGTCGTTGGCGATGGCGGAGCTGATGGGCTTTTCGGATTCTATGGCGGCCTGTAGTTTTTTCTGGAGTTCGAGTTCGGCCTTATCGTGGGCCTGGGTTTTTGAGGGCTTGTGGGCCTCCTTTTCGAGTTTTTCGATGCGGGTGGTTACGAGGGCGAGGTCGGTGAGCAAGAGTTCGGTGCGGAGGTCGGCGAGGTCTTTGGGGGGATTGGCATTATTCTCGTAAGCGCCGATAACGAGGGCGAGACAATCAGAGGTACGAATCTGGTCGATGAGGCGTCTTGCGGCGGCGCGGCCGTGGTCGTCGGCGAAGCTGAGGCCGGGAACGTCGAGACATTCGATAGTGGCGTAAACCTTTTTTTCGGGTTTATAAATGGTGCTGAGCCAGTCGATTCGTTCATCGGGGCAGGCAACGACGGCCTGCTCGATATCTGAGCCGGCATGGTGGAGCTGTTTGCCGCTGATGGCGGTAAACAGCGTGCTTTTGCCTGACTGCGATAAACCGAGTAACGCGACTTTCAATGGTTATCTCCAAATCAAGAAATAATACAGGTAATAATTATAGGAATGTTGCGTACGTAAAACAAGATATTCATACCGGTTACGTTGAACGGTTGCGGTTGCGCTGCTCGTATCGGTTGCGTTAAACGTAGAACGACGACATAATCAGGTTTTTATGAAAAGTTGACATTTACAGCGGTGAGATTAGAATGTTCGGAAATGAACAATTCGAAAGCGAAAGCTATTAGGGAATCAATAATGAACAGACGGGAATTTCTGAAGACAAGCGGGGCATTTGCGGCAACGGCAATTACGGGAATAAAGGCAAAGGCGGCGGACGAGGCGAAAAAACCGGATATGAGTTTTTCCAAATGTCGCGGATTTAATCTTCTGGCGAAGTTCGGGGAATGGGGGCCGAGAGCGAAATTCGAGGAAGAGGACTTCGAGATAATGACGGAATGGGGATTCGATTTTGCACGGATACCGATGTCGTACTGGAGATGGGCATCGAAAAACGACTGGTTCAAGATTGACGAGGAGGTGATAAAAGACATCGACGAAGTTGTCGAGATGGGCAAGAAATACAAGATACATATAAATCTTAACCTGCACCGCATACCGGGCTACTGCATTAACGAGCGCAAGAAAGAGCCGGCGGACCTGTATGAGGACACGCCGGAGAATATGCAAAAGGCGATGGACGGAGCGATATATCACTGGAAGATGTTTGCGAAGAGATATAAAGGGATACCGAGCAGTGAGTTGAGTTTTGATTTGATAAATGAGCCGCCTCATACGCAGGACGAAAAGCGTCACGTGGAGATTGTTACCGCGCTGGTAAAAGCGATAAGAGAAGAGGACCCTGAGCGGCTGATTGTTTCGGACGGGAAAGACGCGGGCAGGACGCCGATATTCGGGATAGCAGATTTGGGAGTGGTTCAAAGCACACGCGGTTATACGCCGATGACAATAACCCATTACAGGGCCGACTGGGTGGGACAGGGGGCATTTGAGTCGTCGGGAGCGCCAACGTGGCCATTGAAGGGCAAGGATGGGAAGGTGTGGGATAAAGCAGAATTGAAGACAAGATTGATTGATACGTGGATGCCATTGGTGAAAAAGGGAGTAGCGGTGCACGTTGGGGAGTGGGGCTGTTATAACAAGACGCCGCACGAGGTTGTTCTGGCGTGGATGAAGGACGTGCTTTCGCTGTGGAAGGACGCCGGATGGGGACACGCTTTGTGGAACCTCAAGGGTGATTTCGGAATTCTGGACAGCGGGCGAACGGATGTGCAATATGAGAATTATAAGGGACATAAGCTCGACCGTAAAATGCTTGA
>CAYLXJ010000406.1:0-2121 GCA_964387385.1 uncultured Pirellulales bacterium | reverse complement strand
ACCGCCCGGCATGTTCACTCCGAGCCGGGAACCGATAATTTTACGGTAACGTTTCGACTTTTTGGCATTTTGAACACCGTCGAGACGCTGCCTAAGTCGATTTCGGACAACGTCATTGCCAGGTTGAAGGTGTTGGGCGGGCTTTTGACGTATCGAAACGACGTGCCGCAGGAAGGCCGGATAGACATAAATAACGGGCATAAAAACGTTCTGGACGAACGCCTTGCGATTTTTCCGACAATTCACGGCCAAAGAGCGGTTGTAAGAATCTTTTACCAAAATGAACAGTCATCGGATATCGAACAGCTCGGATTTTCACCTGCTATATGCTCCTCGCTCAAACAAATTGCCTGTATGAATCAAGGGGTGCTTTTGGTAACGGGGCCTGCTGGCTCAGGCAAAAGCACGACGCTTGCGGCCCTATTGCGATTTATCCAGAAACAGTTTCCGGGTAAAAGCATCGTTACGCTGGAAGACCCGGTGGAAATAAGAATTGACGGCGTTACTCAGGTGCAGATAACTCCCTACGGCCAGATGACTTTCCCGACGGCGCTGCGCTCGCTGCTTCGCCAGGACCCGCAGGTTCTGATGATAGGTGAAATCCGTGATGCCGAAACAGCGAGGATAGCGATTGAGGCGGGGCTTACGGGACATTTGCTGATGAGTACGATGCACAGCGCCTCGGCTGCTATGGCGCTGCTGCGTCTGCTTGAAATGGGAATCGAGCCGTATCAGGTAACGTCGAGCGTATCGGCGGTCCTTAATCAGCGGCTTGCCCGTCGGCTTTGTGACAAATGCAAACGCCGGCTCGATAGCGGCTTTTTCGAGCCGGCTGGATGCGACTACTGCTTCAATACGGGATTCCGAGGAAGAATTCTGACAGCAGAGCTTGTCAGGTTTGACGGCCCGCTGCGAAAGGCAATTCTTGCCGGAACCGACGCCGATGGGCTTGAAAAGATTCTCAACGAACAGGGGCACAAGAATATGCTCAACGACGGCTTGAGGTTGATTCGAGAAGGTTTAACTACGCAGGCAGAGATTGATAAAGTATGCGGCCCTGCCGCGGATTATTGAAAATTCATAAAAGGATTAAATATGGCTACGTTTGAATATAGCGCATTGACGGAATCGGACCGGCTGATGAAGGGCATCATCGAGGCGGGGTCTGTGCAGGAAGCAACCGAACTGCTGGGCCAGATGAGGCTAAAGGTCAATTCTCTTGAAAAGGCCAAAGCGGAAAGACCGAAAACACCAATCGCCAGAACGGAATTTTTGCTTTTTAATCAGCAGCTTGCCTCGCTGACAAAGGCGGGGATTCCTCTTGAAAAAGGATTGCGGGAATTGTCGAAGGATGTTGCGTCGAGACCGATGCGAAATTTAATCGACTCGATTGTAAGAGACCTCGAGTCGGGCGTCAGCATCGAAAGGGCGTTTGAGAAGAGAAAAGAGAGTTTTCCGCCGCTTTACGGTCGGATACTCAAGGCAGGCGTCGAGACGGGCCGGCTCAGCGAAATGCTTACGGCCTTAAACAGGCACTTAGAGATTTCAAACCAGACAAGGCGCATAGTATTCGAATCGACGGCCTATCCGGCAGTCATATTTGTTCTCGGTTCGGCAATAATAACTTTTGTTCTGCTGTTTATGACTCCGAAGTTTGGAATTATCCTCAGGGACATGATAGAAGGGGATTTGCCGGTTATAACGAGATTTATTCTTGCGCTACCGAAACACGTCGGTCATTTCTGGCTGATTGCGGGTGTGGGTGTTGCTACAGCTATACTTATAAATATACTTCTCAGGTCTTCTGCCGAGGGACGAAGGTTCAAGGAATCGATAATACTGGGGCTCCCTGCGTTCGGGCCGTTATATCACAGCGGATCGCTTTGCAAAATGGCTGAAGCAATGGCGTTAATGGTCGCCGCCGGCTGCGATATGCCGACCTGTCTGCGATTGAGCGCCGACGCCTCGGGAAGCGAGAAAATAATAAGAGAAAGCAATATAATCGCCGGGCAAATTGAAAAAGGCGTTGGTATTCTCGAAGCTGGGCAATTTTGTAGGGTCATACCGAGATTTTTCCATTATTCGATTCAACTTGGGACGCAGCGCAACGAATTACAGGAC
>CAYLXJ010000405.1:0-2123 GCA_964387385.1 uncultured Pirellulales bacterium | reverse complement strand
CGCTATCCCTGAAAAAACTGAGATATTGAATGAAAAACGCGGCTTCTGTGGTAAAAACAATGATTCCGAGCCATTGAGAGTGCTGGGATTCGAACCCAGGACCTACGCATTAAAAGTGCGTTGCTCTACCTACTGAGCTACGCTCCTGAACCAACCGCAAAAGGGTAAATTATTGACCGGGAAAAGACAAGCAAAATTTCCTGAAGGATGGACGGGGGAGGCGATTCGAGTTTGTAGTTAAATCGGGCTGGTTGCGTTGAACGGTTGCGGTTGCGATGCTCGTATCGATTGCGTATATCGGCCATCGTAGATTAAAACGCAACCGTTTTACGATTGACGTAACGAGCAGCGCAACCGATTAACGATATACGCAACCACCTACAAATAAGAATCGCGGCTTGCCCCGCCGAATCGAATTAAATAAGGTTGCTCTTTGGGCCAATTCGGATATACTTGTATAATCAAATTTACCCCGTAAATGGCAAAAGAAAGGGTGAGCCGATGGCACAATGGGAAGACCAGTTGGACAAATTAAAGCAAATAATAGAAATAATGAAGGAACATAACCTTGTCGAGGTGCAGATAAAAGAGGGTGAAAACGAGATTTCAGTCAAAAAAGGCCAGACCGGCGTGCCGGGACAGCCGCAAATTACCCACGTGCCCGTAATTAGCACCGGCATTCCTGCTGTATTGCCTCAGGCCGGCGCAATACCTGTCTCGACGGCCCAGCCGACAGCGGCAGCCCCTCAGGAAAAGCTCGCAGAGATTAAATCGCCGCTGGTCGGCACGTTTTACGCCCGCCCAAGCCCCGATTCAGAACCATACGTTGAAATCGGCTCGCGAGTCGAGCCGGAAACTGTTGTCTGCATTATCGAGGCGATGAAGGTGATGAACGAGATAAAGGCCGAAATATCGGGCACGATTACGGAAGTTGTTGCCACCAGCGGCGAAGCCGTCGAATACGGCCAGGTCCTTTTCAGGGTCAAACCCGATTAACCATTATGTTTTCACGAGTCCTTATAGCAAATAGAGGTGAAATAGCCCTTCGGATAATCCGGGCCTGTCACGAGCTTGGTATCGAGGCGGTAGTCGTGTATTCGCAGGCCGACAATGGTGCCGCTTATCTGGATTTGGCCGATGAGGCGATATGTATCGGCCCGCCGGCCGCTGCGGAAAGTTATCTCAATATACCCCGCATAATCAGCGCAGCCGAGGTAGCAAACGTCGATGCGATTCACCCCGGCTACGGATTTCTGGCTGAAAACGAGAACTTCGCCCAGATTTGCCGCGAATGCGGCATAACGTTCATAGGCCCGCCTCCCGAAGCAATGCATCTTCTTGGCGACAAGGTCGAGGCGAAAAAACTTGCCAAAAAAGCCGGTGTCGAACTTGTTCCCGGCTCCGACGGCGTGGTCCCCGATGAAAAACAGGGATTGCTTATCGCCAACAAAATCGGCTACCCCGTCCTGATTAAGGCGGTCGCCGGCGGCGGCGGACGAGGTATGAGGGTCGCTCACAATGATATGAGCTTTCGAGCCGGCTTCGCATCCGCGCAGGCGGAAGCCGAGGCCGCTTTCGGCGACGGCGCCGTATATCTCGAAAAGCTGATTTCAGAACCGAGACACGTCGAGGTGCAGGTTATGGCCGACGCCGCCGGAAACGTCCTACACTTTTTCGAAAGGGACTGCTCCATCCAGCGCAGACACCAAAAGATGATTGAAGAGTCACCCTGTCCGGTAATAAATGACAAGACCCGCGAAAAACTCTGCGACTCGGCCATAAGAATCATCAAGCACGCCAATTACGTAAATGCCGCCACCGTCGAGTTCCTTCTTGATAAAGACAAACGCTTCTATTTCATCGAGGTCAACACCCGTATCCAGGTCGAGCACCCCGTCAGTGAAATGATAACAGGTCAGGACCTCATTAAGATGCAATTGAGAGTCGCCGCAGGCGAAAAACTCGGGTTATCTCAAAGAGACATCAAACAAAAGGGAGCCGCGATTGAGTGCCGCATCAACGCCGAAGACCCTGACAACGGCTTTTCGCCTTGTCCCGGCGAGATAACTCGCTATATCCCTCCCGGCGGCCCGGGCGTTCGCGTCGATTCGCACGTTTATCAG
>CAYLXJ010000404.1:0-2153 GCA_964387385.1 uncultured Pirellulales bacterium | reverse complement strand
CAAAGTCGGCCCATTTGATGTCACGGTCATTCAGCGCTGTTACGTTCATATCTATCAGCTTTTTCTCGAAGGATTCCGGAAGCATCGCCGCCACCGTAAGCAGCCCCAGCGGAGGAAGAAGCGCCTTTTTGGAAATGAACTTCAACGCGCCTTTTAAGCTCCAGAACGTGTTCGGCACTTCTGGATTTACAAGCAATATTTTCATAATTAATGCCCTTTACAGGATTGTTTTCAATGTCTTGCGTCTATTTAATCTTTTTCCGCCGAAGTTTAATCAAGGAAATTACTTAAATCTTATACTCCTTTTGCCTATTGATTATTTGCCGAATCCGCATCCTGCCTCTGTTTCAAAAGCACCGTTCCCCGTTTGCTGCAAATATTTAAATCAGCCGCGAGCGAAAAGAAACGGATGTTGAGGAGCTTAACGTTACGCAAGCAGGTTGAAAACACCAGGCACTTACGGAAAACCGCTGATAATCGCTTGTTCAATCCTGCCGGCCTGTCGAATTTCGCCGGAACCGGCAAAATGCCCTTTCATTCAAATCACAAAAAGCGACGAAGTTTGTGTCCTGGCTGTCTTTTTTCGTCTCAATAGTATATCGGGCTTTGCTTGTCATTTACACAAAAAAACCCGATAAGTTTGATAATTTATTTATATTAATTCTATTTACCCCCCTAAGTCCTTATTTGAAAAGAGATTACTCAAGATGTAATCGGCTTATCGCAGATAAAGAAAATCCGCCGACGTCATACTGAACAGGACAAAAGTCAGTCGAATTGCCGATGTCCCGCCTCCGGTGTAAAAGTTATTTTGCCCGAGGCAGACAGGAACAATTGAACGCGATTCTTTCGGCCTGCCGCAATAACAATCTTTGCTGTTTGGCGAGAAAGGTGGTATAATGGAAAAGAAGGTGATGAGATATGAATAGCCATATAGCGATGCCTAAAGACAAGATAGTTGAGTTTTGTCGGCAGCACAATATCAGTGAACTTGGCCTCTTCGGCACGGTCCTCCATGAGGATTTCCGGCCCAACAGCGGAATCGGCGTGCTTGTCGGTTTTAAGCACAAACACAACCCCGGGCCAATCGCGCTGGGCGCTATGCAGGAAGAGCTGGCGAAAATATTCGGACAGAATGTTGACCTCGTCGAGCGTCAGGAAGTCGAAAAAAGCTCTAACTACATCCGCCGGCGGCATATCCTCAAATCCGTGGAGCCGATTTTCGCGGCCTGAAGATACGATTGGCCCAGCCCCAGCCCTGCGATTCAAATTTGAGCAATTAAGCTGAAAACTGACGGCTTTAAGTTATGGCTTTACATTTTAATTTTTAATCTTTTAGTTAACTGCGCTGTGACTTTGCATGTTTAGCTTTAAACTTTAAGTTGACTCGTAATACGCTTCACAAGATACGAAATGCTCGCTGAACGCTATGACTTGGCGCGGGCGGGTCATGGAGTTAAGCAATCTCCTGATTGATATTAGGCAAGTTCCCAATTGAAGCCGTGTCTGCCGTCTTGTATATGGGTGTGTGTGTAGGAGATGTAAGGCAGAAATTATTTATAAGCTTTTCATCACCCTCCTCCGAAGCCAGATGCTTACTTAAGTGAGAATCTGGCTTTTTCTTTTCACCGCGGATTTACCCCGTGAGATAGGCCACAGTGGGATAAATAAGACACATCCCGTTTGGTAAATGCATCCACCTTCGTTAGAAATTACGGCGGATAAATCTCACGGGGTGAACACGGATTTTTTACTACACGCTATACGCTGTACGCTTCACCATTCGCCAGATACGCTTCACGCTTCACGAGATACTAACTGTACGCTGTCCTCTGCTTGCCACGGCGAAGCCGGGCGAAGTCAGCGTCAAAACCTTCTCTTTTTATGAAATAATCAGTGAAATCTGTGGAATCTGTGGTTAAAATTTCCTCGTGTCTTAATGGTAAGAAATCTGCGTTATCTGCGCAATCAGCGTCTAAATATTTTCTTAAATCCGCAATTCTTGTCCGCCGTAGGCGGATTACATTTTACACTTTGATTTTTGCATTAAATAAACTGTCTCATTATACCGATTGTCCAAACATTTGTTTAAAACAGTTGTTCGCCAAAAGCGCGCAAGTCGAAAACCCTTAGTTGGCACTTTTTTAAAAATT
>CAYLXJ010000403.1:0-2154 GCA_964387385.1 uncultured Pirellulales bacterium | reverse complement strand
CAAGGACTTAAAAAATTTTTAAAAAAGTGCCGACTAAGGGTTTTCGACTTGCGCGATTTTGGCGAACAAGTGTTTCAAACACTTGTTTCAAACAAATGTTTGGACAACCGGTAAAATGAGACAATACCTGCTAAAACAGCGGGTTTTTGCGAGCGTATAAATTGAAAGAAAACAGCGAGATTAAAGGCCTTTTCTGTGAAAGGATACGACAATGATTACGTTAGCACATAAGCCATCTGCAGTGATTACAGCGATATTTCTGCTGATTGTCGCGATAGTGCATCTTATCCGGTTAATCAATGGAACGAATGTAACTGTAGGCACAATGGCAGTACCGGTCTGGATAAGCTTTCCGGCATTTGTAATTGCGGCAGGACTTGCTGTCTGGCTTTGGTTTGACACGAGAAGATAAAAAAAGGCGCGGGCAGGATGCCCGCGACACAATTACGAAGCGAGCCAGTTTTTAAGGCGGTCAAGACCTTCGGTGATATTCTGCATCGAGGTAGCGAAAGAAAGACGGACGTTTTTGTCGCAGCCGAAGGGCAGGCCTGGGACGACGGCGACGCTGGCCTGTTCGAGAAGGGCCTTGGCGAAATTTATGCTTCCGGTTAATTCGATGCCGCCTTTGGTTTTGCCGTAATGTGCTGAAACATCAGGGAAACAATAAAATGCGCCCGTGGGCTGGGTGCATTTGACGCCTTTTATTGAGTTTAGATGTTCGACCATATATTGAGCGCGTTTTTCGAATTCGACGCGCATTTTTTCTACCTCGTTATTGGGGTCTTTGAGTGCGGCGATTGCGGCATCCTGTGCGAATGTAACGGGGTTGCTTGTAGAGTGGTCCTGAAGGCGTCCCATCGCTTTTATAACGTCAACGGGACCCGCTGTATAGCCGAGTCGCCAGCCGGTCATTGAGTAGGTCTTGCTAAAACCGTTGATAGTGAGGGTGCGGTCGTAGGCGTCTTTGCTTAATGAGGCAAAACTAACAAATTTGGTATCGCCGTAAATAAGGCGTTCGTAAATCTCATCGGACATAACCGCCACATCGGTGCCCTCAAGCACTTTGGCAAGCTGGGCAAGCTCGTCGGGGGTATAGGTGAATCCGCCGGGGTTGTTGGGTGAATTGAGGACAAGCATACGGGTTTTCGGGCCGACGGCTTTTTTTAGCTGTTCGGGGGTAATCTTGTAGCTATTTTTCCTTTGTGTCTTTACGATTCTCACCCTCGCCCCCGCCAGCTTAATCGCCTCGATATATGTGACCCAGTAAGGAGTGGGAAGGATGACGGCGTCGCCGGGGTCGAGGACGGCCTGCATCGCGTTATAGACGGAGTGTTTGGCGCCGATATTGACGATGACCTGTTCGGGGGCGTAGTCGAGGCCGTTATCGCGTTTGAGCTTTTCGGCGATGGCTTTTTTGAGTTCGATAGTGCCAGAGGCGGGGGTGTATTTGGTTTTGCCGGCGTTAAGGGCGGCGATGGCGGCATCCTTGATGTAAGAGGGGGTGTCGAAATCGGGTTCGCCAGCGCCGAAGCCGATGACGTTGATGCCCTGAGCTTTTAGTTCTTTAGCCCTTGAGGTAACGGCCAAGGTCGCGGAGGGCGCGACGGCCTGAGCACGTTTACTGACTTTGATAATCATATCATTTATCCTTTAATGAGTTTATAAACCGCGATATTAAAATGGTATTACCCCCCTGCCGTCAAGGGAAATCGGGTGTTGCTTTTTACGTGCGATGGCGTATAATTATACAGTCGAGCGACGAGTTATTCGCGACGTAAATGAGTGACAATAGCGGCTGTAGCTCAATTGGATAGAGCTTTGGTCTACGGAACCAAAGGTTGTCGGTTCGAGTCCGGCCAGCCGCAGTAGTCAGAGGACGGAGGACGGAAGGCAGAGGACGGAATCAGACGTTGAAGCGGAAGTTGATGATGTCGCCATCGCGGACGACGTAGTCCTTTCCTTCGAGTCGTATTTTTCCTGCGGCCTTGAGGGCCTTTTCAGTACCTAATTGTTTTATATCATCGTAGCCGAAGGTTTCGGCGCGAATGAAGCCGCGTTTTATGTCGGAGTGAACCTTGCCGGCGGCGTCGTGGGCTGAAGTGGCCTGTTTGATGGGCCAGGCGCGGACTTCGTCTGGGCCGACGGTGAGGAAGC
>CAYLXJ010000402.1:0-2196 GCA_964387385.1 uncultured Pirellulales bacterium | reverse complement strand
TCTGCATCAAGAACTGATATGACCACGTTGATCGCTGTCATCGCTCCATCAAGAATTTCCCCAATTCTGTTCTTTTCTTTTGAGTATCGTTCTTTGAGATCGTGGATTGCTTTTTTGAAAGAGGCAACCTTTGTGACTTGGTTTTGAGTCATCTCCATTTTGGAAAAAACAAATCGTACGAGTGGCTCCAGGTCAAGTTCGAAATTACGACTCAATTCCTCGTGTATTTCAATAATCCGGTCTTTCTCTTTCTTCGGAAATGCAGCGGCGAAAAAAGAAAGGAACATCTCAAGGTTGCCAATTTTTACTCCGGCAGAATTAACTCTTGTGAATATCTCAGCGATCTTTTCATAGATATCATCGCCGCCTGCAGAATCTGATTTGAGCACATAAAAGGGTAGCTTATAATTTACAATTCGCTCTCCGATAGTATTCATTGCTTGTGTGTACTTAGCGGGAAATTCCTTTTGTAGTTTAGTAAGCGAGATTGCATCACCGAGCGAAGCGTTCACAATAAGAGAAATATCGATTCCTTTTTTCGAGCTGAGGTAAAGTCGGTTATTTTCAGGCACGTATGATATTGGCGTACACTGAATCGTTTTGTCTCCACGAGAAAGTTGCCATCCATTCTGGATTAACATTAGAGCAGTGAGTCGTTGCTGACCATCAAGAACATAGCGAGCCGGTCCAGAGCTGGAGTTGTTACCGATAAGGGGTGCGCTTGGGAATTTTGTAGTCGGCTCCCAAATAATAACAGCACCTATTGGATAGCCATTTACGATGTAATCGATCAGTTCCTTAACATCTTCGGCCTCCCAAATGAACTGGCGTTGAATGGATGGAATTTGCAGACTTGAAGATTCTTCTTTGTAAAGTTCTCTCAGTGCAATAACATCTGGTTTAATCGAGCTTATCCTCATTGTCTATCCCCTTTCATATTTGTGCTTAGATTTTTAGGTGTATGTATTTTTTGTAAAAAAGAAAACGTTATTGGCACGCTTTTAAAGCAACTTATTAAATTTTAATCTATCAATAGAAATATCATACCTATTTTTTCAAATCCACATCTTCCGATCGGTGAATTATAACATTCGTATCACATACACATCAAATTATAAATCATAAATCAGCGATCATAAATCAGAAATGAATTTTCTCTGTGGTCTCTGTGACCGAAAAACTCTGTGGCAAAAAAGGTTTGACACAAGGGCGGGGAGATACTATACTTACCCGCTTAAAAGGCCAGACAGATGGTGTCTTCCGGAGAGCAAGTATGGATAAGAGCAAAATCATCGCCGAAGGTATAACATTCGATGACGTCCTGCTGATACCCGCCCGCAGCGACCTTGTGCCCAGCCAGGCCGACACTCGCACTCGCCTGACGAATAATATCACAATCAATATCCCTCTGGTTTCCGCTGCTATGGATACAGTTACAGAGGCCTCGCTGGCAATCGCCCTGGCGCAGGAAGGCGGCATAGGCATCATCCACAAAAACCTCGCCGTCACGGAACAAATCAGGGAGGTTGTAAAGGTAAAACGTTCCGAAAACGGCGTAATCCTCGACCCCATCACGCTTTCGCCGGAACAACCCGTCCGGAAGGCCCAGCAGCTTATGAGCGAGCAAAACGTTTCAGGCATCCCAATCGTCGAGGGCAAAAAATTATGCGGGATCCTGACAAGACGCGACCTGAAATTTCTCAAGGATTACGACGTAGAAATCAACTCGGTAATGGTCAAAACCAATCTCGTAACAGGCCCGCCGAACACCACGCTTGAGCAAGCTAAAGGAATCCTGCAGGAGCGTAAGGTTGAAAAGCTGCTGTTGGTCAATGATAACAATGAGCTGACGGGGCTGATTACGATGAGAGATATCGACCGCGTCGAGCGATACCCGCTGGCCGCACGCGACAAACGAGGCCGGTTAAGGGTTGGCGCAGCGGCGGGCGTTCACGATTACGAGAGAATCGAGGTCCTGATTGAAGCCGAGGTTGACGTGATTGTGATTGATACCGCCCACGGCCATTCGCAAAACGTTATCGATACTGTTAAAACCGTCAAAAGTAACTATCAAATCGACGTCATCGCGGGCAATATCGCCACAGCCGAGGCCGCCAAAGACCTTATTGACGCCGGCGCAAACGCCCTGAAAGTCGGTATAGACCCCTTGATCGCTTCCCAGACTGTTGACGTTGA
>CAYLXJ010000401.1:0-2204 GCA_964387385.1 uncultured Pirellulales bacterium | reverse complement strand
GGAATCGGAGCGGTCGTTAACATTTCCGGGAAAAAAGACCATTCGATAATCGAATACGGCAAACAGATTCTGCTCAATCTGCACCACCGCGGGGCCGCAGGCGCCGACGAAAAAACAGGCGATGGGGCAGGAATCCTGTTTCAAATTCCGCACGAGTTTTTTGAAGGTGAGTGCCGTCGGCTCGGCTTTGCGCTTCCTGAGCCGGGGCATTACGGGGTCGGAATAGTATTCGGCTCGCAAGAAAAAGAAATCAGGAAACAGTGCGACCAGATTCTTGAAGCGTCACTTGGTTATTACGGCTTGACCGTGCTGGGCTGGCGTGACGTGCCCACGTCGAACGGATGTCTCGGTGAAATAGCCCTTGCCGCTGAACCGACAATCATACAAGTTTTTGTTAATGGCGGTGAATTTGAAAACAGTCACGACATGTCGGGACTCGAAAATCGGCTTTATATGGCACGCAGGCGGGCTGAAAAACTCGTGCGCGAGAAATTAGGCGAGCAGGGAGAGGATTTCTACATTACATCCTTATCGACAAAGACAATCTGCTACAAGGGGATGTTTATGGCGCGACAGTTGTTCGAATATTATCCCGACCTCGCCGAAAAAAGCATTAAATCCTGTTTGGCGATTGTTCACCAGCGATACAGCACTAATACGTTCCCGAACTGGCGATTAGCTCAGCCGTTCAGGTGTGTTGCGCACAACGGCGAAATTAATACCCTCAATGGCAATCGCAATTATATGCGCGCTCGCGAAACAATTATTTCAAGTGAGGCGTTTGGCGACGATATCGGCGATTTGATTCCCGTTTTGCCAGCGGACACAAGCGATTCAGGGTGTTTCGACGCGGCACTTGAGCTTTTGGTGCAGGCCGGACGAAGTATGCCGCACGCTATGATGATGATGATTCCCGAAGCGTTCGGGCCGAAGTATTACATAAGCACCGACAAGCGGGCGTTTTACGAATACCACGCCTCGATAATGGAACCCTGGGACGGCCCTGCAGCGATGGTATTTACTGACGGACGCCTTATAGGAGGCACGCTGGACCGCAACGGCCTGCGGCCGTGCAGGTATCTTGTCACTACCGACGGCCTTGTTGTCATCGCCAGCGAAACAGGGGTCATCGAGTTTCCTCCTGAGAAAATCAGCAAGAAAGGCCGATTACAGCCCGGAAATATGTTCCTTGTCGATACCGTCGAGGGACGAATAATCACAGATAACGAAATCAAAAGTAAAATTGCGCGGCGAAGACCATACAGACGCTGGCTTGAAGAAAACAGAATCGAGCTTCGCGGGCTTTTCGATTCACCGAAGCTGATAAGCAGCGAGCCGGAGCAAACGATACAGAAAATGCGTGCCTTCGGTTATACCAGCGAAGAGCTTAAAACGATTATGATGCCGATGGCTGTTAACGGGCAGGAGCCGGTCGGCTCGATGGGTAACGACGCCCCGCTAGCGGTTTTGTCCGAAAGACCGAAGCCGCTTTTCAACTACTTCAGACAGCTTTTCGCACAGGTTACAAACCCCGCTATTGACCCGCTGCGCGAGGGGCTCGTGATGAGCTTGATGTCGTTTGTGGGCAAGAAGCACAACTTTCTCGAAGAAAGCCCACAGCATTGCCGCCAATTGAAGCTGCCTCACCCGATTCTTACAAACGAGGACATCGAGCGTTTGCGAGCGGTCAGACGGGACGACTTCAAAGTCGCAACAATACCGGCCCTGTTTGATATAAACAATCCTGACGGCTTGCAGGAAGCGCTCGATGAACTTGTAGAACAGGCCGCTCAGGTAATTAAAAACAGCGCCTCGCTTATAATTATCAGCGACAAGGACCTTTCGGAAAATAAGGCCGCGATACCGTCGCTTCTGGCGACTGCGGCTGTTCATCACGGCCTGCTCAACCGGGGCTTACGCGGAGAGGCAGGCCTGATTATTGAAACGGGCGAGCCGAGGGAGGTAATGCACTTTTGCCTGCTTTGCGGATATGGCGCTAACGCGATAAATCCTTACCTCGCGTTTGAAACGCTTTTCGAAATGCATCGGCAGGGACACCTGCCCGCGAAAATGGAACCAGCACAGATAGCTGATAATTACATAGCCGCAATCAAAAAAGGCATACTCAAAGTAATGAGCAAAATGGGTATCTCCACGCTGCGAAGCTATCATAATGCGCAGTTATTCGAAGCAATCGGCCTCAA
>CAYLXJ010000400.1:0-2206 GCA_964387385.1 uncultured Pirellulales bacterium | reverse complement strand
GACCAATTCGGCTTTCGAGGGCAATCACACAATCATTGTCAATCAGCTCGCAACGGCCGACCGATGGGTGCATACCGCCGGGCTGGAATACGCAGAGGATTTCGTCGGCGCTGGAACTTTCATTTACTCATACAACGGCAAAGAAACAAGCATCACAACAACCTCAACCACCACCCTGCAGGACCTTGCCGGCCTGATCAATAACGACGCCGACAATCCCGGCGTTACCGCGTCTTTGCTGAATTATAACGGTGCTTATCATCTCGTCCTCAGCGGCAACGACGCCGGCTCTGATTTTCAGGTATCAATCAATGCAAGCTCGACTGAGGTCTGGCAGACAGACGAAGCCCTTACATACAATTCCGACAATGCGACGCTAAGTACCCTGATTACCCGTCTCGACCAGTTCGGCTCAAACCCCCTCACAGGGGGCGAGAGAATCGAAATCACAGGCACAGACCACAATGGCGTTGCGATTACACAGGTCAATCTCTCGCTGACTAATAATACCAAAGTCAGTCATATCATTGACGAAATCGAGGACGCCTTCAGTGGCAACGTCATCGCGACTTTCGAAAACGGCAAAATCGTTGTTACCGATAAGGTCTCAGGCGCAAGCTCACTATCTGTCACGCTCACATATAACGCCAACGGCTCTTCCGCAACGCTCGACCTGCCCGCACTGGCTGTCCTTACTGAGGGCGGCTCCGCGACTGCCTCACTGACGGGTTTTGCCTCCGCCGATTTTACGAGGACTCAGACAGCGAGGGATTCACAAATCAAGGTCGATGGCTACCCGCCCGGCGACGATGAGTGGATTACCAGGAGCTCCAATACGATTGATAACGTCATTTCCGGTGTAACGCTTCACCTTCACGACGTTACCGACGCCACCGGCGAGGAAATTACCCTGACAAGAGACGTCCAGTTGGTTAAGGACAAGCTCAACGCGATGATTACCGCTTACAATTCGGCCGTCTCATACATCAAACAAAAAACCGGCTACAACGACGCCCTCAAGACCGCAGGCATCCTGATGGGCGATTATGTCGTCGGCAATATAAACAGTCAGTTGTTTACGCCCCTGATTGCCCAGACCGCCGGCTTCATAACCGATATCGATTCGTTTTTAATGCCTGGCCAGATTGGCCTTAAACTTGCCCGCGACGGCACGCTCTCGCTTGATTCAAACGCCTTCGATAAAGCCATCGCCGAGGACTATATGGGCGTTCTTGCCATAATTGGCGCCGCTAAAACAGGCAGTTCCGACAGCAACACCATCCGCTTTTACGGCGCAAGCGAGCCGTACACGACCGCGGGAACCTATAATGTCTCGGTAACGGTCTCAGGCGGAGCAATAACAAGCGCCAGAATCAAACTATCAACCGAATCGACCTGGCGAGATGCGATAGTTAACGGTAACGTCATTACCGGCGATAGCACTTTTGACAGCGACGGCGATCCCGTTTATGCGGAAAACGGCCTGCAGCTTAGCGTTGATTTGTCTCAAAACGGCACCTTCACCGCCACAGTCCGGGTCAAGCAGGGTTTCGCCGGTGCACTTGAGGACTCATTAGACAGGATGCTCAAGGCATCGACCGGCTCAATCGATATCGACCAGGAGCACATCGACGACACAATTAAAAACCTTCAGGATAGAATCGCCGACGAGGAATACCGAGTCGCACGAAAGGAAACCGCATTGATTGAAAAATTCGCTCGTCTCGAAAGGACTCTCGCCCTCCTTCAAAACCAGCTCGCCACCTTAGGTTTGAACACTAATAATAAAACTTCCTCATAAGCAGATATTACCTATCTTCTTCTCTTGCGCAGGCGATGCAGCATTGCGAGGACTTCTGCTACGGCTATGTAGAGGTTTGGCGGGACAGCTTCGCCGATTTGGACGGTAGAGTAAATCGTTCTGGCAAGCTCTGGCCTGCGGATAATGGGAACGCCATGGGCTCGCGCGATTTCCATAATCTTCTCTGCCAAATGGTCGGCCCCTTTGGCCAGCACTACCGGCGCATCCATTTCAGGCGGATCGTATTGCAAAGCCACCGCCACGTGCGTCGGATTGACGAGGACCACTTTGGCCTTGGGCACGTCCTGAAGCATCCGCTTCATTGTCATCTGAATCTGGATTTTACGGATTCTGACCTTGACCTCGGGCGAGCCCTCTGTGTCCCTCTGCTCCTGTTTTATCTCC
>CAYLXJ010000399.1:0-2208 GCA_964387385.1 uncultured Pirellulales bacterium | reverse complement strand
AGAGGCGCATATCCGAAGGGGGTATCTGGATATGCTGGCCCAACACTTGCACGGTTGACCCTACCCCTTAGGCTGCACAGCTAAAAGTAGAGTTTCCGGTGCCTCATTTGGTTGATTTTCTCTCCATGCACTGCTGAATTGTTCAGGCGTCAGGCCGTTTAAGGAGCCGTGCGGCCTGAACGTATTGTACTCGATCCGCCAGTTTTCGATGACCGTTTTTGCTTCCTGCAACAGAACGAAATAATGCTGATTTAAGCATTCGTGCCGCAATCTGCCGTTAAACGATTCGATAAACGCATTCTGTATCGGCTTGCCTGGCTGAATAAAATCAAGCGTGACATTATTCTGATACGCCCAGCGGTCAATCGTCATGCCTGCAAACTCTGGGCCGTTGTCCACCGTGATTACTTCAGGCTTACCCCTGGTCATTACCAGCCAGTCAAGCACTCGTCCTACCCGTTCGCCGTTAATCGAAGTGTCGACTTCCAACGCAAGGCACTCTTTGGTGAATACATCAAGCACTGTCAATATCCGGAACCTGCTGCCATGCCACAGTTGGTCCTGCACGAAATCCATCGCCCAACGCTCATTGGGCCTGGCGGGTTCAGCAAGCTCAAGCCGGATACCGGATGCCCGTTTATGGCGCTTCCGGATCTTCAGCATCAGGCCGTTTTCCCGATAAATACGCCAGGTACGCTTATGGTTAATGACCAGGCCTTCCCGCCGTAAGATATCATGCAGGATTGGAAACCCCCAGCTTTTGTGTTTTTCAATCAGCTCTTTCATACGATTCAACACTGCTGCGTCGTTGTTGCTCTTAATCGCCCTGCAATGATAAGTCGACCTACTTAACGCGACTATCCGGCACGCCCGTGTGATTGACAGCCCAAAGCGCTCTTGCAACCGAAGAGCGGCCTGCCGTTTTACTTTGGGCTTAGGAAGTTTTTTGAGTTCAGCGCCTTCAACGCCTGATTATCTAGCGTTAAATCAGCCACCAGGTGCTTAAGCCTGCGGTTTTCGTCTTCCAAAGCCCGCAGCCGTCTTGCTTCGTTCACCGTCAAACCACCGTATTTGGCCTTCCAGTTATAAAATGTCGCTTCCGAAACATTGTTCTCGCGGCAGACATCCGCCACCTTCATGCCGGATTCCTGTTTCTGCAGGATACCGATAATTTGCTCTTCCGTGAACTTACGCCGTACCATTCCGAGCCTCCTTTTTGTACTGTCAGCTCTACTTGTAAACAGTGCAGTTTTCGGGGGTAGGGTCAAAGGGAGAAAATCAGAATCGTCTGGGGAGAAGATGCGGCCTTGGAACTCAAGGAGGATTTAAAGGGTTTATGAAGAGCACACTTTCTCAGCAGGCAAACGATCACAAGGCGGCATTTTGCAGGTTAAGACAACAGAGAGGAGACCGAAATGAAAAATGACTTAACGCTTCGGGAAGTTATCATGAAGTGCTTCGGAGTCGCCCTGCCCATTTCTGGCGGTCGCGGCAGTTCTAAGGAGGATGCGATTAAGATCGATGTGCCACGCGGCGGTGACGGAGTTTCCGTTGAATACGCCGTGCTCGCGTATATCCACATGCTTGGTGATGTGCGCTGGGAGTTAGACACGCAGTATCTGATTAAAGAGAACGGCAAGGTTTACGATAAGCTGAAATTATGGGTAGAGGACGACCCCAAAAATTGGCACAGCTATTATTTCGATATAACGAGTTTTTTCGGTAGGAGAGGCGACGATTCAGCGGATAAGAAATAATACAGCATGAAAAAAGGTGACAGGCACCTTTTAGATACTGGGCCGGGCGCGTAACAGTGCCCGGCCTTTGTTTTTGCGAAGATTTTTGATGACAAAGGATGCTTTTTTAGGAGTATAATAAAGACATCCCCGGGGCATCCTTCCAGGAGCCACCCCTTTACTTCAGAATGTATTTATGCAGAGATGACGAAAAGACAACTCCTCCTTTTTTGCCTTCCCCTCATCGTCGGCTTCAGCTACATCGCCGTCACGCTCGGCCGCTTAGCCGCGCGCGTTGAAAGAATAGAGAATAAACTCGGCGGGTCCAGGCTCATTACCTGCGACGAAAAGGACACGGTGGCCAGGGTGCGCCGGTCGGTGGTGCGCGTGGTGGGAGGTGAGAGCGAGGGCTCGGGGTTTGCTGTGAATGGGGCAGGCCACATCCTGACGAATTACCATGTGATCCAGTCTG
>CAYLXJ010000398.1:0-2211 GCA_964387385.1 uncultured Pirellulales bacterium | reverse complement strand
TCGGGCGAGGGGTGCGGGAACCAGTCGGCGTATTCAGCGTCTTTTGTTACCTGCTGCTGGTCTGTGCCGTCTGCATTCATTCTCCAGATTTTCATAAGGCCTGTTCGTTCGGAGTTGAAGAATATGTATTTCCCATCGGCGGAATAATCAGGACCGTCGTCGAGGGCTGGTGCGTCGGTCAGGCGAGTTTCGTCACCTCCATCAGCAGGGATTGTGTAAATGTCGTAATTGCTTTTACGCTGGGCGCAGTAGGCAAGTATTTTGCCGTCGGGCGACCAGCCGTGCCAGTACGAGGGGCCAAGTTTAGTTACAAGACGCGGCTTGCCGCCCTCAGCGGGCAGGACGTATATAAGCGATTTGTTTGCGTTGTGCTGGCTGCTGACGGCAAGTAATTTGCCGTCGGGCGACAGGCCGTGGTCGTTGTTGCATTTCACTGCTTCGCCTGTGTCGAGTAATTGGGGCTGCCCCCCCTCTACAGGAATTGTATAGATTTTGCCTTCCTTATTAAACAGAAGCGTCTTGCCGTCGCGGGACCAGTTTGGCGCCTCGAAATGCTCGAGGGCGCGATAAACGGTTTTTCGCTCACTTGTTGCGATTGAGATTGTTTCGAGCGTGCTTTCGAGGACACGATTGTCCATATTTGCCACTCCCTGTTTTTCGAATTTAACGTTTGAAAAAACGGCCGTTTCCGCTGTGTCGGCTTCGTGCGAGCAGACAACTAAACCGGCGTAAACCGGGTCGGTCAGTTTCAATGAGACCGAGCCGACAATCTCAAAAGTTTTACCGTCATCCGCGACTGATAAGATATAGATGTCGGCGTGACGTTCCAGCCGTATTGTGGGAAAGCCCTTTACTGTCCTGAGTATTTCAAGGTCGTCGCTCATTTGGCCGCCTTTGACAGGTCGCCACTGCAATGCTATGAGGCCGTCGCCGTGAACGATAGCGCCTATAAAGGCGGAATCCCTGTCTAAGGTTTGGCGGACAATCCAGCCGGCCTTTCGGTGGGGGTTTTTGCCTTTGCCGACGAAATTAATGTCAGCGGTCATTACGAGGTCGCCTTCGAGCTTGTTATATAGGAAATAAAAGGCGTCTCTGTCGAACCACATATTGTAGCCGCTGGCGGTTACTGTATATTCGTTTTTGTCCAGGTCAAACGAGGCCGAACCGGGTATCTCGATATCGCAGGCGTCGCCGACATCGCCCTGACCTTCGAATATGCCGACGGCAGCGGAAGATGTGCCGGCAAGCAGAAGCACAAAGCAAACCGCAAGAGAAAGCTTTCTCATTTTAAACCTCCTATGTTTGCAATATTATTGCTTAGTATTTTTACGAACGGGTCTTCCCTGAATGAAGCGGCCTATGTTTCGCACGGCCTGTTTGAGCCGCTGCTCGTTTTCGACCAGCGCTATGCGGACGTAATTTTCGCCGTGTTCGCCGAATGCCCTGCCCGGGGAGACGGACACCTCGGCATATTCCATAAGGTCCATTGTGTAGTCCATAGTGCTCTTGCCTTTGAGGTGTTCAGGCGGGATTTTCGCCCAGACGAACATACTGCCTCTGGGTTTTGGAACGTCCCAGCCGAGGCGGGTGAGGCCGTCGCATATAACGTCGCGGCGGGACTGATATTTCAGGTTCTGGGCGATAATGTCCTTGTCGCAGTGGCGCATAGCGATGATGCCTGCAATCTGGACGGCCTGGAATATACCGTAATCATAGTAGCTTTTTATGGTGGCAAGGTAGTTAATCATATCCTTATTGCCTGCGGCGAATCCGATTCTGAAGCCTGCCATACTGTAGGGCTTGCTCATAGTCGTAAATTCGACGCCGATATCTTTTGCGCCCTTGGTTGAAAGGAAGCTGGGCGCCTTGTAGCCGTCGAAACAGGTCTCGCCGTAAGCCATATCGTGAATAATCGCTACGCCGAATCGCTTGGCAACCTCGACGACCGGCTCGAAAAAGCCCGGGTCAACCGTCAGGGCGGTCGGGTTATGCGGGAAGTTGAGAATCAACAGTTTAGGCTTTGGATACAGGTTCTCGCAGACCATCGCTATATTATCGATGAATTTCTGGTCGGTGCCCAGGGGTATCGATATCACGTTAGCGCCGGCAAGGGCGACAGCGTAATTATGAATCGGGAAAGCGGGGTCCGGCACGATGGCCGTATCGCCCGCTCCTAACATCGCCAGGCACATATGGCTGAAGCCCTCTTTT
>CAYLXJ010000397.1:637-2223 GCA_964387385.1 uncultured Pirellulales bacterium | reverse complement strand
GGTGCAGGGGCATATTGCTTAGTTCGGCGAGAATTTGGCAGCTTAAGGAGATATCACGCGAGTGACAAAAATAATCGTCAATATATGCGAGCGCAGACAATTCCTCGCGGACGGCTTTGTTGGCGAACCAGATTCCTATAAGCTGGACCAGAGGCCGGATTCCGACGACGCCGACTGCGTCATTGACGGTCTCGACAGTCCGGCCTGAATCAAGACAGAAATCACCGGCGAGATGCAGGAGGTCAGTGCACAGACCTGGGTCGTTTTCGATTAAATCGACTATTTCCTTACGACCCCCGGGTGAATCGACGTCGGCAGCCATAAACCGCGCGATGTTATCCGGCATCGGCGGCAGCACCTGAATGAGCTGTGCGACTTTTCGAGCCAACTCTTTTTTATCATCCATTTTCCAAACCTGTCACATTTACAGATTACGGGGATGCTTAAAATCCCGCAATTTTATCCGGCATTAAATTATATCAGACCTGATTAAAAAAAATAAAAAGTTTCTTTTTGCCGAAAGGCCGGCATATTTTTATTTGCAGGTAAATCAACACGGTCATATCGAGCCAAACGTGAGTGAGTTTTTGGTAAAAACAGAAAATTTTTCCTCTGACTGTCCTATATTATTTTCGCTATCAGACAAGGCAAAAGCATTTTTTAAAAAGTGTTGCGGAGAGGGGATTTTCGGACTGTTTTCGCTGGGGTTTTTTGCGTCGAAATACCGATAAATTTCCTACCACCAAGACGCTAAGACACAAAGGAAATAAAGTAAGAGAAATGGATTCTCTGCTGCCTTACCAAAGAAGCAGCACTCGGGAACAGGAAAGAAAAAACAATGGAACGCGAGACAATCATAAATATCGGGCCGATATGCAGGTTCGGGCCTGGCGGGGAATATGTAACGGTCTGGCCCGCGGGGAGTGAGATTATCGAGACGGTGGTTTCGGCAAACCAGGCCCCATGCCAGAAAAACACCCTTGCAAGGGTTTTGAACGTGCTGGCTGGTATGACTGACGCCCTTCGCGGCAGCAAAGCCGTGACTCGTGATTCGGGAATCGCGACTCGGGTATCGAGTGATGAACAGATGGTGCTATTCGACGACGACTTGCGAACAAATCAGGACGTTAAATATAAGGCGCAGCATCACATTCGGACTACAGCGAAGAAAAGGGTCTGCATTACACTCGCTGAAACCGGCACGCTGTTCGATTCTAACAACGACATCGCAAAGAGCGCTTAGCGGCATTTCTGTTCTTTCCCCGAAAAACTTGAATGATGGGCTAAAGCCCATCCTACAGATGTATATGCGTTTCTATTTAACCAAACCTAACCAACGGGGAAGGGCCAGCGAGATTTCGGGGATATAGGTACAAATAAGGAGGGCTATTACCATTGCGGCGTAGAACGGGATAATGTGTTTCATCGCTTTTGTAACGGTGGTTTTGGCGATGCCGCAACCGAGGAACAGGACGGTGCCTACCGGGGGAGTGCATAGGCCGATACAGAGGTTGATAATCATTATTATGCCGAAATGAAGGGGGTCGATTCCGAATTTTTTGATGACGGGCAGGAAAATCGGCGTA
>CAYLXJ010000397.1:0-627 GCA_964387385.1 uncultured Pirellulales bacterium | reverse complement strand
TCGGCGTAAAAATCAAAACGGCCGGAGTCATATCCATAAACATACCAACCACGAGCAAAAGCAGGTTTATCACTAAGAGAATCATTATTTTGCTATGTGTCAGGCCCAGCAGAAATGCGCTTGTTTTCTGAGGGACATTTTCGAGGGCAAGAAACCAGCTCATCGCCATTGAAGTTGCTATGAGCAGGAAAACGACAGAGGTAGTAATGGCCGATTTAAGGAGGATTTCGGGAATTTCGCTTAATTTGACTTCCTTATAAAAGAAAACAGAGAGCAAAAAAGCATAAACAACGGCGATAGCAGAGGCCTCGGTGGCGGTGAAGATGCCTGACAGTATCCCGCCCATAACAATCACAATCAGCAGCAAAGCCGGAATAGCACTGAAAAATTTCCTGAGACCTTCGGACAAAGTGAATTTTTCACCTTTGCCGTATTTGTTTTTGATCGAGACGATAGCGGCAGGAACCATAAGCGATAAACCCACGAGAATCCCCGGCAGAACGCCTGCGATGAACAGGGCCGCTATTGAAACCATACCGCCTGTGGCAAGCGAATAGACAATCATTACGTTGCTGGGGGGTATGAGCAGGCCGGTAGTGGCGGCTGTGATGCTGACAGAGGCGTTAA
>CAYLXJ010000396.1:0-2243 GCA_964387385.1 uncultured Pirellulales bacterium | reverse complement strand
ACCGCCTAATATTGCGATTATGGGTTTGGCGTTGTTTTTGACGTTATACACGATGGCACCGACGCTTTCGAAAATCAACAATGATGCGATTCAGCCGTATCTTGCCGACCGCATGAACTTTCAGACGGCGGCGGACAAGGTGGGCGGAAACCTGAAGGAATTTATGTTAAGGCAAAGCAGGCAGGCGGACGTTGCGTTGTTTGTGCAAATGGCCAAGGCGCAGCCGCCTGAAAAACCGGAGGACATCGGGCTGCACATAGTGATACCGGCTTTTATAGTCAGCGAATTTCGCACGGCGTTCGAGATGGGATGCCTTTTGTTTATCCCGTTCCTGCTGATTGATATGGTCACGGCGGGCGTCCTTTTGAGTGCGGGCATGATGATGCTGCCTCCGGTTATGATTTCGCTGCCATTGAAGCTGATGCTGTTTATACTCGTTGACGGCTGGGGATTGTTGGCGAAAAGTTTAAGTTTAAGTTTCAAATAAAGTAATCAGCGACTAAGACACCAAGACACAAAGAAAAAAGTAAAAAACAAAATTTAGTGTTTTTATGACTTAGCGGCAAAGAAGGATTGAATATGGATTCGAGTTTCACACTTTACCTAGGCCGGCACACGCTCGAGACAGCCCTGCTTTTGTCGGCTCCCGTTTTAATCACCTGTATAGTCGTAGGCGTGGCTGTAACACTTGTGCAGGCGGTAACATCGATACGCGATATGACGCTGACAATTGTTCCAAAGCTTCTGGCTGTCGGCATCGTTATGCTGGTAGCGGGAGGGTGGATGCTTGAAATGACGCTGCGATTCACGGCTGAAATGTTCGCGTATATTCAGAACACAGGGCATTAAAAATGGAAGCACTATTGGCCGCTAAGTTGCTTTCGTTTGCGATGGTCCTGACGAGAATTTCGGCGTTTTTCCTTTTTGTGCCTGTGTTCGGATGGGAAGTTATTCCGATGACGATAAAAGTATCGGCGGCGTTACTTTTGTCGTTTTTCTTTGCTTTTGTAAAACCGGCAGTTGTCACAATCGAAGAGGTCTCGGCAGTCCAGGTAATTATAATGCTGGGCTTCGAGGCGACATACGGACTGGCTTTAGGGGCGATTGCCAATATACTTTTTAGCGCGGTAAAGTTAGGGGGCAGGATAGCTGAAGACCAGATGGGGCTTTCGATGGCGGAGGTCCTCGACCCGCTGACGGAAGAGAGGGGACAACCGGTGGGAAGTTTGCTTGAAATGATATTTGTCATAGCGTTTCTCGGAGCCAACGGACATCATCTGCTGATAAGAGTAATCAATCGAAGCTACGAATTATTTCCCGCGGGCAAAATACCAACCGTGGCTTCTCTGGCAGCCAATATGATAGAGGCGACGACGGCAATGCTGGCGGCGGGTCTGCGTCTTGCTGCGCCAATGCTGGCGGCACTTCTGGTTTTACTTATCGCGCTTGCGATTCTGGCCAGAATGGTGCCTGAGATGGACATATTTTTCATAAGTTTTCCCCTAAGAATGCTCGTCGGCTTTACAATGCTGATTGTATTTGTGCCGTTTATTGACGGATTCGTTGGTGAAATGGCGCAGCTTATGGCACAGGTTTTGCCATTGTAGGTAGAGGAACTTAAATGCCGGAGCAGCCAGCAGCGGAAAGGACAGAACAGCCGACAGCGCGACGGCTTCAGCGGGCACGGAGCAAGGGAAATATCCCGCAAAGCCAGGAGTCAATGTCGGTAGCGACGCTTTTTGCGCTTTTGGGGGCAGTCGCGGCAATGTCGCATTGGCTGGCGAACTGGGCGGCAGCGCTTGTAAGGGAAGGTTTTTCCTGCCGGTCGCAATTTTTTAACAGCAGCGATTCGTTTCTGGCCTTTATAAAAACACGGCTTGCCGATTCGATTTTTGTCAGTATCCCGATATGGCTGGCACTTGCGGCTGGCGCGATTTTCGCGTCGTTTGTGGTCGGAGGTTTCAATTTTGCGCCGGGGGCGCTGCGGCTGCGATTCGATTTGATAAATCCCGCGACGGGCCTTCAGCAGCTTTTCAACGGAAAAACTTACTTCAAACTGCTCTTGTCGATACTCAAACTGATACTGATATCACTCATCGTCGGGTATTATTTGAGCCAGCAAGTTGACACACTGATGAAACTCAGGTGGGCGTGGTCGGGGCAAATCATCACCGCAATCGCCGGCATAGTATTCGGCGTGTGCATACGCGTGTGTCTTGCGCTACTGGTATTGGCAGTGGCGG
>CAYLXJ010000395.1:0-2249 GCA_964387385.1 uncultured Pirellulales bacterium | reverse complement strand
CTCTAAAACAGGTATTAGGCCTTGAAGGCAATCTTGACGATTTGCACGGCCGGTTAATTCGTAAAAATAATATTAAATACCTTATTACCTTCCACCCCGCCTCAGCAATGCGGTTCCCCTCGATAAAAAGAAAAACTCTTTCCGATTTCAATGCCCTCAAATACCGCCTGTAACTCCATTAAATATAAGGAGTTGTATAAATCACCCTTAATTGGCTCGTCGGAACAAAGTTTTAATAAACAGACCTTCACATTTTGACGACTATATTTTCATAGCCAATATTCACAGTGATTTAAAACGCAATTGATATGTAGGGAAAATATTATGGCCAGAAAAACCCGAAAAAGCCAGTCGAGGACTCAGGAACTCGTCGTCATCGCATCCGCTGACACTACTGAAGAGGCGAGGGAATTTGAGAAGCTTCTTAAAAACAACGATATTCCCGCTATAGTCAAACGTCAGCATAATGAATTATCAGACGGTTCTCGTTTTGTAGTGATGGCCCCTGAGGAAATGGCCGATGAGGCGCATGTTATAATTGAGTCGCAGGATGCTTATGATGACTTCGGCGACTTCGGCCTGGACGATGAAAACGAAGATGAATTAGAGGGTGATTACTTCGAGGACGATAACTTTTAGGTTGAACTATTATGGAAACAAGCGACCTTAATTTCGAAGAGCGAAGAAATAACAGTGATCGCAGAGGCGGCGTTGACCGCAGAGGCAGCGTCGTTGACAGGCGCCTTGGTCTTGACCGCAGACGCGGCCCCGGCAGACGCAGAAGCGACGACCGCAGAAACGCTGAAGAAGGCCAGATGTCCGATGAGCAGTTCGAGTTCCTGATGGCCATTAACGAATACAAGAAAAAGAACTCCCGCCCCTTCCCCACCTGGACCGAGGTCCTCGAGGTAATCAAAGCCCTCGGCTATCGCAAAGTCGCAGAACCTTCCGCACTTGCCGAATGCGCCAAGCACTCAGACAAGGATTAATCCGACTTGGCGAACAAACGTTAATTAACACTGTACTACAAAAGCCCGTTGTCTCGCAACGGGTTTTTTCATTTTAAGCGCCCTGCCCGCCGCTGGAAAACTAACGATGAGACGAGAAACATCTTGCCGAACCGTAGTTTGACGGTAAACTCTTCGAGATTTGACAATGTCGTTAATGTTTTAAAATCGCAGCAGACATAAAGGAAAAGTGAATGCCCGAATATTCAATAAGCCCCAATGGGGAAAAATACACCCTGCCGGCCCGAGACGAATACGCCGGCGAATTCAGGCGAGTTGCCTTATTGGCAGAAACGGCCCGAAGGCAAGGCAGTGAGATAGTGGTTGTTATGGGGGTCGGATTTGTCGGAGCGGTGATGGCTGCGATAATAGCTGACACGGCAGATAAAAAGACCGGAAAGCCCGGTAAATTTGTCATTGGATGCGATTTACCCAACGAGAGGAGCTACTGGAAGATAGTGATGCTAAACGAGGGAAAATCGCCGGTCAAGGCGGAGGACCCGGAAGTTGACCCGACGATAAGACGCTGCGTGTCGGAGAAAAAGACCCTTACGGCTACGTACAACAACGACTGTCTCAAATTGGCCGACTGTGTAGTGGTGGACGTGCAGTGCGACTATACGAAAAAGCAATTAGGGAATATGCGTTCCGGCGCCGTCGAGATGGATGCGCTGGAAAAGGTCATCAGGACCATTGCTGAAAAAGTGCCAGCCAACTGCCTGACACTGATAGAAACGACCGTTGCGCCGGGAACAACGGAATATATCGCCTGGCCAATTATGAAAAAGGTCTTTGTTGAGCGCGGGATAACAACGCAGCCGCTTTTGGCACACAGCTTCGAACGCGTTATGCCGGGTAAAAATTATGTTTCATCAATTCGGGATTTCTGGCGGGTATGCTCCGGCTGCAATGACGCCGCAAAAATGCGTGTGGAGAAATTTCTGCGAGAGATTGTTAATACCAGACAGTACCCGCTTACGGTCATGGACAGGCCCATCGAGTCGGAGACGACCAAGATAGTGGAGAATTCCTTTCGAGCGGCGATGCTGGCGTTTCTTGACGAGTGGAGCTTATTTGCTGAGCGTAACGGCGTCGACCTCATTAAGGTCGTCAATGCCATTAAGACGCGGCCAACGCACAATAATATGATTTTCCCCGGCCCCGGAATCGGCGGATATTGCCTGCCTAAAGACGGCGCTCTTGGCTGCTGGGCCTATAAGCACATCCTCGGCTTCGGCGACT
>CAYLXJ010000394.1:0-2254 GCA_964387385.1 uncultured Pirellulales bacterium | reverse complement strand
GATGTTCTCATTGATGGGGCGAAGTGGGCGGTGGAACACGGTTTCGGAACAAAAGAGGATTTACAGCATATCGAACTGGGAGGGGCTTCACCCGGGGCTGAGCCGGGCTGCGTTTCAGAGCACGCCAAAAAACGCCAGCAGGATGAGGTGGGGACTCTGGGCTCAGGCAATCATTATATGGAGGTGCAGCAAATCGTTGAAATTTACGATGAGAAAACAGCCGAGGCATACGGCCTGCGAAAAGGCGAGGTTACGGTGAGCATACACTGCGGCTCGCGGGGACTGGGCCATCAAATCGGGACCGATTATCTTGCGAAAATGGTTCCCGCGGCGAAAAGTTTCGGGATTGAGCTGCCCGAAAGGGAGCTGGCGTGTGCACCGTTGGATTCGGATTTAGGCCGGCAATATATAGGGGCTATGAGGGCGGGGATAAATTGCGCCCTGGCGAACCGGCAGATACTGACGCATTTAGTCAGAGAGGCGTTTGCGACGGTGTTTCCAGAGGCGCAGCTAAAGCTGCTTTACGATGTTTCGCATAACACCTGCAGGGAAGAGACATATCAAGTAAACGGGCATAAGAAGCGGCTGTTTGTTCACCGCAAGGGGGCAACGCGATCATTCGGGCCGCAGGACCCGACGCTGCCGGAGGACCTGCGTGATTACGGACAACCGGTATTGATTGGGGGGACGATGGGGACTGCCTTTTATATTCTCGCGGGGACGACCGAGAGCATTGATTTGGCGTTCGGTTCATCGTGCCACGGGGCGGGCAGAAGTATGAGCAGACATCAAGCGCTTAAACAATGGCAGGGCAAGGAGCTTGTTTCTCAGCTTGCGAATCGAGGCATCATAATCAGAAGCCCATCGAATCGGGGCGTGGCGGAGGAGGCACCGGAGGCGTACAAGGACGTCAGCGCGGTTGTCGAGGCGGCACATCAGGCCAAACTATCAAAGAAAGTCGCGAAACTTACACCTATGATTTGTATCAAAGGTTGATAAGGGGTAATTTAGATGAAGGTGCATCAGGGGAAAGTGCGGATTTTATCGCAAAGCGGCGAGCCGTTTCGGAACCGCGTTGAAGCGGGGAAATTGCTCGCTGCGGAATTGATGGAATATCGCGGCCAAAAGGCGGCAATACTTGGCATCCCGAGGGGCGGAATCATAATCGCAAATGAGATAGCGAAAGAGCTTTTGGCTGATTTGGATATTGTTCTGACGCACAAATTAGGTGCGCCATACAACAGCGAGCTGGCTGTAGGGGCAGTATGTGAGGACGGCACACATTCTGTCAATGAATCGGTCGCCGGCTATGTCGGGGCGGATAAAAGATACATTTCTATGGAAAAAGAACGTCAGCTTAAGGAAATCGAACGAAAGGTTAATTTGTATCGGCCTGTGCTTGCAAAGCTGCCGATAGAAGGCAGAATTGTAATCGCTACCGATGACGGCGTAGCGACGGGGTCAACGATGCAGGCGGCGCTTTGGGCTATTCGAAAGGAAAAGCCGTCGAAACTTGTATTGGCTATTCCCGTGGGGCCGCCGGATTCGGTCAGCAAATTGTCTGCAGATGCCGATGAGACAATATGCCTTAAGACGCCTTATGATTTTCAGGCACTGGGACGGTTTTATCTCGATTTTCCGCAGGTAGAGGACGAAGAGCTTCTGCAGATAATCGAGGAGGAAAGTAAAAGGAGGGACAAGCAATGAAGGCCGAGAGGATTGCAGAAGTACTGCGGCTTGCAAAAAGGGCCGGACACGTGCTAATAGGCACGGCCGATGAAAAGGGTATGCCGCACATAACGGCGGCAGGGCAGCTTGAATCGGCGGGTGAATCGAGAGTTGCAGTCACGGAATGGTTTTGTCCGGGGACAGTAGCGAATCTGCAGAAAAATAGAAACGTATCGGTGGTCATCTGGACAAAGCTATTAGAAAAAGGTTATCAGCTTCTCGGGCAGCTCGAAAGGGTTGAGGACGTGGGGATTCTGGACGGCTATGCAGGCCTGCGCGAGGGGCAGCCGCCTCTGCCGCAGATTGAAAAACGACTGATTATAAAAGTTGAGAAAATATTAGAGTTTCGCCTCGGGCCTCACAGCGACATCGAGGATTAACGTTTTGGGGTAAAGCGGATGGCTGGTAAAAAAAACAACTTGGTGCAGCAGGATATCATTATACAAGTCAAGGAAGGTGAGATTAAGGGAACGCTAACAATTCCCGAAAATGTGAAGGGCATAGTCATATTCGCGCACGGCAGCGG
>CAYLXJ010000393.1:0-2258 GCA_964387385.1 uncultured Pirellulales bacterium | reverse complement strand
CGCCGTTGACAAAGCCCGGCGATTTATCAGTGCCGAATTTTTTCGCAAGCTCGATTGCCTCGTTAATAATTACCTTTGGCGGAATTTCCGCGCAGAATTTCAACTGATAAACCGACAGACGCAGGATGCTTTTATCTACCTGCGACAGTCGCGACAGTTTCCATTTAATCGCCGCTGCCCCTATCAGCTCATCAGAAACAGCCAGATTCGCCCAGGTACCCCTCGTCCATTCGATTGCGAGCTTGCGAACATTTTCCTCCGGAGCGTTTTCCTTAAAAAAGTCGTCTAAATCGCCAAGCAAACCCTCACCCTGCACGTCGAGCTGAAACAGTGCCTGCATTGCAATCTCGCGTGCCTTTGTCCTCGGGTCCATTTATTACTCGTTTATTGTCTATCGGTTACGCAACTCGTGACGGTTACGTTTAACGTCTGACGTTTGACGATACGAGCAGCGCAACCGCAACCGTTTAACGATTTACTAAATCTGTTCCATTACGCCGGCCATTTCCATAGCCGTCATTGCGGCATCGGCCCCGGCGTTGCCTTTTTTGGCGCCGGCCCTGTCAACCGCCTCTTCAAGCGTCTCACAGGTCAGCACGCCGAAAACCGCCGGCGCCTTCGAGTCATAATTAATCTGGCCGATACCCCTCGAGACCTGCTGGCAGACGGCTTCGTAATGCTGCGTTTGTCCGCGTATCACTGCACCGAGGCAAATGACCGCCGCGAACTTGCCGCTTTGCGCCAGCTTTTTTGCGACCGGAATAATCTCGCAGGCGCCAGGCACCCAGACAACCATCATCTGCTCATCGCCGGCGCCGTGACGCTTGAGGCAGTCCGTTGCGCCGCTAAGCAGTCGAGCCGTGATGAATTCGTTGAATCTGCTGACAACTATGGCAAACTTTCCCTTGCCCGCGGTTAGCTGACCTTTAATTTCTTTTATCATACTTGCAATTCTCCTCAAAAGCTTTTTTTGCCACTAAGGCACAAAGACACTAATTTTTTTCCTTTTATTTTTTACTTTTTTTATCTTTGCGTCTTGGTGTCTTTGTGGCTAAAGGCACCTGACATATTATAAGACCATAATCGGCCATTTTCCATAAAAACACTCGTTATGCTCGACCCCAAAAGCCGTCTCAAACAGGCCGATTTAGCTAACTTGTTCAAATATAAGATGTTATGACCGTAATTTCCAGCAAAAATTCCGCGGCCTGGCCTGTGATTCAATAACCATAAAATATCGTTAACCTGCCCCTTTTTGCGGGCGATAAGCCCTGTGGCCCGTGGTTCGTGAGAAGTTTCGTTATACGGTTGCGGTTGCGCGGCTCGTATCATCAATCGCATTACGGTTGCTTTTTTGACAATGATAAACGATTGACGCTACCGAAACGAGCTGCGCAACCGACAGACGAAAAACGCAACCAGTTTAATACCAGGATGATACTATGCTTTTTGATGAAACACCGTACAGTTCTTATGACAACGGCGAGCAGAAGGCGCAGAAGGCGTTCGAGCTTTATGAGGACGGCAAAATTACGCAGGCCATCGCAGAGCTTAACGACGCCCTGGAAATAAATCCTGCCAACTGCGCGCTGCACTTCAATAAGGCCCTTGCCCTCGATTCCCTGAGCAAGTTCGAGGAGGCGGTTGGCGAATACGAGATGGCCTTGGCGCTTAATCCCTGTGATTTGGAAATCCTGAATTCGCTTGCGGTCGATTACACTCGGATGGGCCAGTATGACCAGGCGATTGCCACCTTCGAAAAAATTGAACAGCTTGACCCGAACTTTGAGCCGGGCTATTGCAACAGGATTATTACTTATACCGAGATGGGTCTGCACGAACAGGCAGAGCAGATGTTCTATATGGCGCAGCAAATCAATTCTGATTGCGCCCTGTGCTATTACAACATCGGCAACTCCCTTTTTGCGCGGGGTCAGTATAAAAAAGCGATACACTGCTGGATGAAGACCTTCGAACTGGAGCCGTCGCATCCGCAGATAAATTATCATATTGCGCAGGCGCTCTGGGCTGAAGATGAAATAGAGCGCAGCAGGCAGCATTTCCTCAAGGAGCTGCGATTAAATCCCGGCGACGTCGATGTCATTATAGATTTCGGCCTGTTTCTGCTCGATAGAAATGAGGTTGATTCCGCAAAGGAGAAATTCAACAGGGCGCTGGAACTGAAACCCGATACGGCCATTGCGTTGTTTTATCTTGGCGAGATAGCCCTCGATGCCGGCGACCGGAAAAAGGCGACA
>CAYLXJ010000392.1:0-2263 GCA_964387385.1 uncultured Pirellulales bacterium | reverse complement strand
TTTTTCGATACTTTTCCTCGGATTGCCTTAGGGCTTGCTCCATAAGCTTTCGTTCGGTAACGTCCCTAGTAATGCCTCTGAAACCACAGAAATTTCCTTTTGCGTCTTTTATCGGCGAAGCCGATACTTCAACCTGCCGTCTTGTTCCGTCTGGCCGGATTATTTCATAATCAAATATTTTCCCGGCTTCTCCTGTTTTAAACACGCTATTAAATGTCTTAAAAATTTTTTTTGCGTTTTCTTCATCCGAATATCTCCGGAAATTCATGCCTGTTAGCTCCCCGGCGCTATAGCCGTGTATTTCGCAGAGCTTGTCATTAAAAAATGTGAAATTCCCCGCCAGGTCAACTTCGAAATAACCGTCGTAAATAGCTTCAATTATATTTGCTGGTTTTTCTTTAGGACTTTTTAAGCTGCGCGGGGAAGGATGATCGACGTTTCTTGCGTTTTTAGCGGACTTATCTGTGGTGATATTTTTTGCATTTTTCTTCATCAATTCATCTTTTCGTTAGCGCATTTATTTCGTTCACCTGTTGCTCTTCTCGGGCATGCCTGCAAATTTACGCGTGTCATTATACAATATATTAATTATTTTGATAAGTTATGGACTGCACCCCCCGGATTGGACAAAATATGTTAGAGTAGTTGACAGGAACCCCAGTCCCGGGAAACGGGAGAAAGGATCTTGCCATGAAGCACCGGAGAAGTTTTGCTGCCGAGTTCAAACGCCAGATTGTCGAAGAACTGCTCAGTGGCGTCAGCGCGCCGGCCCAACTCATACGCCGTTATGAGATTTCCTCAAGCCTTCTTTACCACTGGAAAGAGCAATATGCCAGGGGTCGGTTTAACAATGAGCCCAGCAAAGAGGCCGCTTTGGAAGACCGCGTCCGCCAATTGGAACAGCTGGTCGGCAAACTAACCATGGAGAACGAGTTTTTAAAAAAAGCCGTTCAGAGGGGCCTTTTGACACTGCCGAAGAAAAACGACAGTTCATTATTGAACACCGTCACCTCCTGGAAAGCACGGAAAGGGGGTGCCAACTGATGAACCTGCCCCGCAGCACATATTATCATCAAGCAAAGAGCAATAAAGGAGATGATCAGGAACTCATCGCCCGGATGGAAGCCATCATCGAAGAGTTTCCCGGCTATGGATACCGCCGTGTCACCCGCGAAATGCACCGGCAGGATATGCCGGTTAACCACAAGAAGATATTACGGATTATGCGCCAACGGGGGCTTCTTCGCAAAACCAGACGCCGTTGGATAAAGACAACGGATGGTCATCATAACCATCGGATCTATCCCAATCTTATCAAGAACCTTATCGTGACAGTCCCCAACCAGGTCTGGGCGGCGGATATCACTTACATCGGCATCAGAAACGCTTTTGTCTATCTGGCCGTCATTCTGGATTTATTTGCCAGAAGAGCCATCGGCTACGCTCTTTCGCGCCACATTGATACCGCTTTGTGTCTTTCCGCCCTGACCATGGCCATCAATAATCGGAAACCGCCCAAGAATGTTATTCATCATTCGGATCGGGGCGTCCAATACGCCGCTCACGATTATGTGGAAACGCTCCTATATTACGGCTTTCGGATCAGCATGGCACGCAAGGGAAATCCCTATGACAATGCCGCCGCGGAAAGCTTTTTCAAAACACTCAAAGTTGAGGAAGTCTATCTGTGCGAATATCAAACTTTTGAAGAGGTTCAGATTCGGCTTCCTTTTTTCATCCAAGAAGTGTACAACCGCAAACGTCTGCATTCCGCTCTCGGATACAGACCGCCGGTGGAATTTGAAGAAATATTTTTTGAAAACCAAAAAACCTGTCCGACTGCGCTAACCCAATCTGTCTAACCACAGGGGTGCAGTCCATCGCCCAGCGCGATGACCCTTACCCGTCATTGCGAACACTATGACTATGTCAAGCGATATTTAAGCACATGGGGTTTATGGATTTATAAGTGCTTACATATCGCGAGTTGTTTTTTATCATAGCGCAGGCGATTTTGATCAGCTTATTGGCGACGTTGTTTAACACAAGCTTTTTCGCCTTGCCTTCGGCCAATTTGCGCAGATAATATTTTCTAAACTCGGCATTGTGCGTAACCACAGAGCGGGCAGCCAGCATAAGCAGTTTTCGCGCGTATGAGGGGCCAAAAGGCCGGATATGCGCCGGACGGTGAACCGACGTGCCGCTTTGATACTGGTAAGGACAAATGCCGATAAATGCCGCCAATGTACTGTAGGAAGCTATG
>CAYLXJ010000391.1:0-2264 GCA_964387385.1 uncultured Pirellulales bacterium | reverse complement strand
ACGGACGTCAAACCCCTCTAAAAAACAATCAGGACGAGAAACCAAATGGTCCCGCTGAAAAGGCGGGACTTTTTTTTTGGGTTATCAGAAAATCAGGGTATCAGGATGCTGGGAATCAGGATATCAGGGCATCAGCTAACTCTGCGGACTATTTGTATCAGAGGGCTGGTCGTCGTCGCGTTTGTAGGTGGGCTTTTTGAACTCGGCGAGTTTCTTGGCATAATCGGCCACTGAGCTTGAGGCCTGCTGGTAGCGTTCGGACCTTTGTCTGGGTATTTTCTTTTCGAGACGCGTCTGGTACCAGTCCCAGACAAGGTAGGCAATCCAGCTGAGACCCACAACACAAGCTGAAATGATTATCAGTATCCAGAACAGTTTCATAGCAGCAAATATAATTAGACTCGCTGAATAAGTCAATCAGTCAAATTATAAAAAAACGTAAAAAAAAGTTTTGGAAGGGGTAAAAAATGACGAAAAACAATTTGACAGCACAACGCGTAACTATTATAATCGTGTTGTTTTAGATTTATGGTTGGGCCTGTAACTTTGATTGGGCAGGTCAGTCCTGTGGCGGGACTGGTCGGCCTTATAAAAGCAGCCCGTTAAACTGTAATTTGCCGGAAGCGGTGTAAACACCGTATTTAGGCCCGTCTCGATAAAAAATCGAGCCGTGGCAGGCAGGAAAGGAGCATTAATGAAATCCGGTTCTTCAGAATCAGCCGAATCGGCTGAAAAAACCCCAATTCTCACTACAGGCGCTGAAATTGTCGTTAAATCGCTCATAAATGAGGGCGTAGAAACGATGTTCGGCTATCCCGGGGGAGTGATTTTGCCCTTTTTTGACCGGCTGTATGATGCGCCGATAAAGTTTATAATTCCGCGTCACGAGCAGGGCGGCTGTCATATGGCAGACGGCTACGCGAGGGCAAGCGGGAAGGTCGGTGTAATCGTTACGACAAGCGGGCCGGGGGCGTGCAATATCGTTACGGGCCTGGGCACGGCGATGATGGATTCGATTCCAATTGTCGCAATAACAGGACAGGTCCGCACAGAATTGATAGGCAACGACGCCTTTCAGGAAGCTGACACGACGGGAATCACAAGACCTGTCAGCAAATATAACTGTATCGTCAAGGACGTAAAAGACCTTGCGCGGACAATCAAGGAGGCGTTCTATATTGCCTCGACGGGCAGGCCGGGACCTGTTGTAGTCGATTTGCCGGTAGATGTCCAGGTCGCGAAGACCGAATTAGACCTTAACGTTGAGATGAAGCTGCCGGGGTATAGACCCAGGGTGAAGGGGCATACAAGACAGGTATCGATGGCGGCGGCGGCGATAAACAAATCCGAAAGGCCGGTGCTTTACGTCGGCGGGGGCATTGTCATCGCCAACGCGGCGGAAGAAATGAGGGCTTTAGCTAAAAAGGCGCATATACCGGTCACGATGACGCTGTTGGGGCTTGGCAGCTACGACCAGAATGAGCCGGAATCGCTGGATATGCTCGGCATGCATGGTTCGGCATACGCAAATTACGCTGTCCAGGAGTGCGACCTGCTTATCGCGATTGGTGCCCGTTTCGACGACAGGGTAACGGGCAAAATCAAGGCGTTCGCGCCGCACGCGAAAATTATTCACATTGATATAGACCCGGCCAGCATTGCCAAAAACGTTCGCGCGGACATCCCTGTTGTAGGCGACGCGAAATATATTCTTGCGGAAATGGCAAAGGAAGTCGAATACCGCGAGCGCAAGGAATGGTTTGCGAAAATTGCGCAGTGGAAGAAAAAATACCCGCTGGGCTATGACAGGAAATCAACGAATATAAAGCCGCAATACGTTATTGAGCAGGTTTGCGAGGTCACGGGCGGCGACGCGATAATTACGACAGGTGTCGGCCAGCATCAGATGTGGACGTCGCAGTTTTTCAAGTTCAAGAGGCCCAGACAGCTAATCAGCTCTGGAGGCCTCGGCACTATGGGATTCGGGCTGCCGTCGGCGATAGGGGCGCAGATTGCCAAACCAGACGCAACGGTCTTTGACATCGACGGGGACCACAGTTTCAATATGACAATGACGGAATTACGCACGGCAGTTCAGTATGAGCTGCCGATAAAGGTATGCATTTTGAATAACGGGTATATGGGAATGGTTCGGCAGTGGCAGCAGCTTTTCTACAATCATCGCTATTCAAAGAGCTACCTTGCCAATCCCGAATACGCGAAGGTGGCCGAAGCGCTCGGCGCAGTCGGGATAACCGTTGACA
>CAYLXJ010000390.1:0-2265 GCA_964387385.1 uncultured Pirellulales bacterium | reverse complement strand
TTTTTTGAAGTAGTCGGTGGGGTATTTTTTGTGGAAGCGTTCAACCCTGCGTGCGGTTTCGACGAAGTTCTGCTTGGGGGTGTAGTACGGGTGGCAGGCCGAGCATATTTCTGCGTGTATCTCGCTTGAGGTGCTTCGCGTCTCGAAAGTGTTGCCGCAGCCGCAGCGAACAACTACTTTGTCATATTTAGGATGTATGTCTTTCTTCATTTCTATGGTCTCCAGATTATATTAAACCAGTGATTTTACATCAGCGTAAGTTCAATATCAAGGATTTATTTCAACGTTTTGACGGTTTGGCGTGAAAAACCGCAAACGCTGTTTTTATTAAGAATCAGGGCTTTTTAGGTGATTTTTCTTAAAAAGTCCCGTAAAAATGCGATTTTTTAAAGAATTTCGCTAATTTTGATAAATCGCTGAAGCAAATTCGCTTAATATACGATGATTTTGTAGCGGGTGTTTTTGGGCAGCTTATCGGCGTGGAGTTAATAATAATGAGAATCAGATACGTCATATCAACGATGGTTTTTTGGGGTCGTCAGCACCGATTGAGCTTCGAGCAGGAATGCGAGCTTTTAAAGACGTTCGGCTACGGCGTGGAACTGTGGCCTAATACAGGCGGGCTTGAGGAGTGCCTCTACGACAGGCGAAACTGGCCCCGTCTGGCATCCGCAACCGAAGGTATGCTTGTCTCGATGCGCTCCCGCAACGATAATCCCTCAGCGGAACAATGGGCCGAACAAATCGAGTGCGCCAAACTGCTTAAGGCAAATATAGTCGCCGACCTGCAATCCCTGCGAATGAAGGGCCGAAACCCAGATAACGGCGAATTCGCCGGCGAAGTCATAAAAATAGCCGAAAACGAGGAAGTTCAGCTTTGCATTGAGACCGGTTCGCTTAACGTACTCAGGGAAATCAGCTCTAAATACGATTCTGTAAAGTATTGCTTGGACACCGGCTTTGCCAATTGCGACCCCGAACATCGATTTAGAGAATACGTCGATACTCTTGCGGAAAAAACAACACATCTGCACCTTGCCGAGAATTGCGGCCATTGTGATGACCATATGCCGCTGGGCTGCTCAGGCGGGGTCAAACGCGGCGATTGGGACTATCTGCTGAAAACCCTTAACAAGTATGATAACAACCTCATCGGTTCGCTCGAAATGAATCCCTGCACCCCCGTCGAAATGATTCGCCGCTCGAGCGCCTACCTATTCGACGAGCTTAAATGGCCGAACCGGCCTAAACGAACGCGCGAATAAGCATCGCCCCCAACCTTCTCCATCAAAGAAACTGTTGACAGCAAATGTTAATTGTCGATGATAAACAATAACCTTAATTAACGGCTTTTTTGGAGGTGCGAATTATGAGAACGATTTTGGCATGTTTATTGTCTGCATCGGCGTTTGTCGCCGGGTGTGCATCGGTTAAGGGCGAAAGCGAGCACCGACGCGGCTATGATTTCAGCAAGTTAGAGAAAGTGGCCGTAGTCGAGGTTACGGGTGTAGTGATCGGCGACGCGGCTAAAAACCAGGTTGGCGACTTCTTTGTTCTGGAACTGCTGAAAAAGGGCTATGCGCCGGTTGAGCGTTCACAGGTTCAGGCGCTTTTGAAGGAGCAGAAGTTTCAGGAATCAGGGATAACATCAATCGAAGACGCTGCAAAAGCCGGGCGAATCCTCAATGTTCCCGCCGTAATGCTCATCAACATCCCCGATTATAAAGACGAGATGTCAATAACTGCTAAAATGGTAAGTGTAGAAGACGGCGCAATTCTCTGGCAGGGAACTGGATTCGGCAGACAAGGTAAGCTTCTTGCCACGATTTTCGGAGCAGCGGTAGGCGCCGGGGCAGGAGCCGCAGGCGGACACGCCGTAAGCAGTGAAGACGGAGCCATAGTGGGCGGCATAGCAGGCGCTGTTCTCGGCGGCGCCGCAGGCCAGGCGCTGACGCCTCAGCAGGCAGAACATGTCCAGAAAATCGTCAAACAGATGTGCTTACAACTGCCTTCAGGAACCGGCGCTTTCAGCAAGTAAGGGCTTTGTGCCTTTAGGGCAGCAGAACAGTGGCAAAAGTACCAAGAATACTGCTGGTCAATCCGCCGGTGTATGATTTTGCCGCTTTCGATTTCTGGGCCAAGCCCTACGGCCTTTTGAGCGCGGCGGGATACCTTCGCGGCACGGCCGAATTTGCACTGTTTGATTATTTAGACCGGTTGCACCCGTTCTATACGGGACGAGAAAAATCACAAAGCGATGAATGG
>CAYLXJ010000389.1:0-2270 GCA_964387385.1 uncultured Pirellulales bacterium | reverse complement strand
ATGAGAGTCCCGCGGACACAATTGACCAGGCGTCACAGCAGGCAGCGTTCGATGTTATAAATCAGGCCGACTTGATTTTGTTACTACTCGATAACAGCGATTCAACTGAACAACTTACCCCCGGCCTGATTGAAAGCATATCAGGCAAGCTGGTTTTGACTGTTCTTAATAAATCAGACCTGCCCTGCCGGTTCAAATCAGAGAACCTGTCAAACATCGTTAATATAATCGCAAAGTCAGGCACTGGGATTGACCGGCTTTGTTCCGAGATTAAGCAATTGGCGGGTGTTGAAAATTTTGATATTAATCAGCCCGTTTGCTTTACTACACGACAAGAGCAAATACTAAAGAAATTAACTGCTGCCAAATCACAAAATGCCGCACAATCAATCATCGTAGAGTTGTTATCCGGCCCGACAAATGTATAATCGGCGGCTATGACCAAAGGCATTGATAACCTTACGCCGGCGATGAGGCAGTTTCACCAGTTCAAGCAGAAATACCCGGACTGTGTGCTGTTTTTCCGGATGGGCGATTTCTACGAGACCTTCTACGAGGACGCCCAAACCTGCTCGAAAGTGCTGGGGCTGACCCTTACAAGCAGAGACAAGGGAAGCGAAAATCCAATCCCATTAGCGGGCGTTCCCTGGCACGCCGTCGATGGTTACCTGCGAAAAATGCTTCAGGCAGGTTACAAGGTCGCGGTCTGTGAACAAATCGAGGACCCCAAGACCGCCAAGGGCGTGGTCAAACGAGACGTGGTGCGCATTGTTACGCCGGGTACGCTTACTGATGATGTGCTGCTTGAGGCAAAGGAGGATAATTTTTTAGTCGCTGTCTGGCAGACAAACGCGACCTCGGCTATAAGCTGGGTCGATATCTCGACGGGGCATTTTTTTGTGCAGCAGATGACTGAGCAGGAAATCCTTAACGAAATTGTGCGACTGGCCCCTGCCGAATGCCTGCTGCCGGATAGACGCGGTGAATTGTTCGAGGCGCAGGCAAAAAAACTCGCTAAAGGCATCAGCGAATTGACCGGAGCATCGATTACTGAAAGGCCGGGCTGGTATTTCGACCCTTACCAGGCAAAACAGCGGCTTCTGAAACATTTCGGCACGGCCACGCTGGAGGGTTTCGGGATTCAGGATTCGGACTCAGGCGTTATCCCCCCTGCCGGCGCACTTATTGAATATCTTAATGAAACGCAAAAAACCGCCCTTGCCCACATATCCAGCATTAAAAAGGTCAGCCATAAAAAATTTCTGCATATCGACCACACATCCCTGCGGGGGCTTGAGGTATTGCAAACGCTACGAACTGAAACCACAAAAGGGACGCTGCTCGATACGCTCGACCAGACGCTGACGCCAATGGGCGGACGGATGTTTCGTGACTGGCTTTGCAGGCCATTATGCGAATTAAAAGCGATTGAGCTTCGCCAGGATGCCGTAGCGGAACTCAAGGATACCGACAGCCGGCTCGTTGAAATCCGCAAATTGCTCGGCGATATCGCCGACCCTGAGCGAATCGCAGCGCGAATCGCGACCGCAAGAGCAACGCCGCGAGACCTTGTCGCGCTTGCCCGAACGCTTAGGCAGGTGCCGAAGATTCGTGAAACATTAGGAAAACTCAACGCGAACCTGTTGATAAACCTCGCAAGTCAGTGCGACAGTATGGACGAGCTTGCCGACCTTCTGGAATCGGCAATTGAGCCGAACTGCCCGATACGCGTCAACGAAGGGGGCATCATACGCACCGGCTTCAACAAGGAACTGGACGAATTGCGCTCGATATCGCACGACGGCCAAAGCTGGCTCACAGCATATCAGAAACAGCAAATCGAACGGACCGGAATCGACCGGCTGAAGGTCGGTTTTAACCAGGTATTCGGGTATTATATTGAAATCAGCAGGTCATATTCGGACAAAGTCCCCGCCGATTACGTCCGCAAACAAACCGTCAAGAACGCTGAAAGATATATCACTGACGAATTGAAAAAATACGAGACCCGCGCCTTGGGCGCAGAAGAAAAGGCGCTCGCTCTCGAACAGAAACTTTTCGAGGACGTGCGCATTCAGGCGTCTCAATATATACGCCGATTGCAGGCGCTGGCCGACACAATCGCACAATGCGATTGCTTGTGTAATCTTGCTTATATTGCCAAACGTCGCGGCTATATCCGGCCCAAATTGACTTCAGGCAACGAGCTAATAAGAGCCGACGGCAAACACCCGGTCTTGTCTGAAATGCTCGGGGCCGAATTTGTCCCG
>CAYLXJ010000388.1:0-2285 GCA_964387385.1 uncultured Pirellulales bacterium | reverse complement strand
TAATTAGAAGGCCGGTTATGCTCTTCGTATACATTTTGTTTCATGCTTACTTCTTTCTTTAAGCTTAAGAGCTCTTCAAGCAGTTTATCCGCTACGCTTTTTAATTTTCCTAGTTCTTCAAAGAGCACCCGGTAACGAATCTCAAATCCAAAAAGAATCACGAAGCAACACAGCGCGATGAATACTGTCATGCTACACCTCCTTATCTTGCCCTCTCCCGCACTATAACCTTGCGGCGCTATTATATCATCAAATACGAGAGTTTTTTTTGATTTTATATTTGTGGTATCTATCCCGGCCGTCATGATCTTTTGTTGCTTTTCATGACAGTTTTTATTTATAGCGTTAAAGCTTTGTAAAAATCAAAGATTTTTGTTTTCTGCGGGTATTTTTCAGTTACAATGAAAAATATGGGTATATTAAAAAGTGAATTGACATGGTCGATCTCACGGGACAGGCTTTTTAGGGAATGCAGGCGTGCGTATTATTTTCATTATTACGCTTCCTGGGGAGGATGGGAGCGCACCGCGCCGGAATTGGCCCGTAAAGCGTATCTCTTACGTAATATCCAGAGTATTGATGCCTGGGTCGGAGATATTGTCCATGAGGTTATCAAGTGGGTGCTTGAGCATAAGAAAACTGCTCGCCTGATCACGCATGAGGAGGCGATCGTTAAAACAAAACAGATGTTTCTTACGACCTGGGAGCAGTCGCGCGCGCAGGCCTGGCGCGCTAATATCAAGCGGAATCTTAACCTTTTCGAGCATTACTATAAACGCGAACTGACACAGGAGGAGCTGAAAGCCAAATTATCAAAGGCCCAGCGTAGTATCGCGACTTTTTATGAATGCGGTTTCCTTGAGTCATTGGAGGGCTTGCCGGAATCGGCGTATCTGGCCGTCGATGAGCTTGATAGTTTTGATTTTGAGGGAACAAAGATCTTCGCGGTTCCTGATTTTGCCCTGCGCAATGATGTATACGTTCTGTATGACTGGAAAACCGGCAGGTCCAGCGACAATGACGCGCTTCAGCTGTCTTGTTACAGCCTGTACGCGCAGGCAAAATGGCAGGCAGACCCGGTGAGTATACGGATTGTCCCCGTATATCTGGCCGAGGTCGATTTTGCGGTCAACCCGCTTACTGCCAAGCCCGCGGAGGAGTTAAAAACATATATGCGCGAAAGTATTTGTCGGATGAAAGACTGTCTTCTTAATGTTGCATCCAATAAGGCTGATGAGAAAAAAATGGTCCCTACTGAAGAGATCTGGCGTTGTAAGAATTGTAAATTTCAAGAGATCTGTCGCTGAATGTTTTAGTGTTATGATGTTATTTTTTTTGCAAAAAAATGGGAAAATGCTTGTTTTGATGGTTCGCAATGGTATACTAATTATGAGGTAAGGAGGTTTATATAATTTTCTATTGATCTGATTGCAGCAGAGAATGAAAAAATCGATACATAATAGCGGAGTCGCGCGAACGGGAAGGATGAGGGTAATGTCAGGAATTGCTTTCATCCTTTTTTCTTTTTTCCCTTCGGTGTTGTTCGCCGCCGAGGACTATTACCATCGCGTTGTCGTTGGTACTGCGCTTGATCGTATGGAAGCAAGCGATTCCGAGCCATCCGTGGATTCTGCGTCCGGCGCAGAGTTTTCTTCATTTCAAGCCAACATGGTGGCGAGCAGTCCCGGCATTGATGAGCAACCTTCTCTTCCGTCCGCGCCTGATTTTTCGCGCGGACCATACCCACAGACATATCGATTTCGTTCTTCGGAGGTGGAAAATAACAGGGCAGGTGTAGTTGCCGCGGACAGTGCTCCGTGGGGTGATTTGCGAACAACGATCGCTGCGCGTTTTGGCTACATGCATGGTATGACTGAATATGACTTTGATCATCATGTCAGCGAGCTGGAATATCCAATAGATAACTGGATGATCGGCGGGTCTGCAAGTGTTGGGTTTGACCGTTTATCGATTTCAGGGCAAGTGTTGACTAATGTAGATCAGCGTGTGGGTAAGAGCAGGAACATGCGAGACAGAGATTGGGACGGCGGCGACTTAGTGTCATACACTAAGTCGGATGCATATATGAATGCGTTTCTTTGGGATGTGGGTTTGCGTTTTGATGTGATTGATCGCCTGGTCGCTTCGGGCGTTGATTTTTTTACCTTAAGACCAGGGGACCGGTTGACCATAGGGATCCTGGGAGGATACGCACAGCAGAGATTTGATTATGACATGCGTACCCTTGAATATGTCTCCGGTCCGACATTGTATGAGGGCGAGCA
>CAYLXJ010000387.1:0-2288 GCA_964387385.1 uncultured Pirellulales bacterium | reverse complement strand
CCGAGGTCGCTACCGTATGCGACGAGCTTCGCAAGGCGGTTGAAAGTTTGTAAAAAAAACGCCGTCCCGAGGTGTTGGGACGGCGTGTGGGGTTTTGTATTTCCCTGAGTTATTTAACCTGATAATCCTTTGCCGGTATCAGCGAGTTGACAATTGCTTTCAATTCTTCATCAGTAACCGGACCATTTACGGCAATCAGGGGGAATGTGCCGGCAGGTGTCTCAACTATGATACCGCAGCGGTCTTTTGCCGGCTCGATGCCGCTGCTCTTGAAACACACCTCTGTCCAGTATGCCTCGCCGCCGGTGTTGCGATACAGTTTGCAGCCGTTTGCAAACTCGGTGATGCTAACTCCCTGTTTCTTGAGCTCTTCCATATGTGCCTGCATCTGCCTTGTCATCGTAGACATATATTTGTTGTGCGTCAGGGACTGGATAAGCAGGACCATTCTGGGGTCGTCGTCCTTTGGAGTATACGCAATAACGAACATCCTTTTCGGGGGGTTCATAGGGTCAACAACGTCGATAATTTCCCGTTTCTGCGTCCAGTTCGGATCGGTCGCAAAAATGTAGGGCTCGAACTCGGCCTTATCAACCATATGCCGGACCGAAACGTTGGGAATCGCAACGTCGGCAGCCACGGTGACCGGGCCTGGTGTTTGCTCTGCAAGGTCTTTACTGCTCAGTTCGGCGAGGTTCCAGGAATACCCGGGCTTATCGACCTGCTCGCTTGCAACCCTGCGAACGAGGAGCTGCGGCTGGCCCATATAGAAGTATTCAATCTGGGCAATAATCTCGTCGGTCTGGCGGATTTTGAAGAGGTAATAGGAGGACAGCTTGTTCCAGAAATCCCTGAAGCCGACGGTGTAAACGAGAACTGGAGTACCGTCTTCGAGAGTGTCCTTTGCTATTCCCTGGACCGGCTGCGTGAAACACCTGTCAACGAGGCACTGGCGGACGCCGGCGGTCATTCCGAGGAATTCCGCGGGGTTTTCCGGCGCCTTGAAATCGGCCGTGATTGACTCGCCTTTCAACTGAATTTTACCGTCCGGCGTTGTCTCGGTAATGCTTACGGATTCGCCGTCGTAAGCGTTGGCAAAAAGTAATTTGTCGTCTGTTTCCATTGTGCGGACAAAACGCCCTGTTGACGGCTCATACCAGGCATTGTCGTAAATCGTGTAGGGCTGGTTGGCGTCTTTGGCCAGACGGATTTCAGTTATCATTTTATCACCGTTGGCTTTCATTGAGCACATCGGCAGCCAGAACGCCATCCAGGAGCTGATTAATTCACGATTGATTTTGTCAAGCTCTTCGCCGGAAAGCTTCGGGTTCGCAAGCTTCTCAATCAGCTCGTTTACCTTTGGATTGTAACTGTTTCTATAGACCGTGATTTCGCTCATTATGTGGACGATTTTGTCGCCTTTGAACAGTGCCTGCTCCGCGGCCTGGGCTTTCGCCAGAAGCTCCACGGATGACATCATCGGTTTGGTTATGTCGTGATGAAATATCGCCCAGCTTGCTATGCCGACTACGGCTATTACGGCGGCGACGGCCGCTAATCTTAAGGTTCTGTTTTGCATAATCGTTCTCCAAATCCCGTTTTGGCGGGATTGTCTCTCTTCTCGCCACTGGCGTCCGGCGTAGGCGGCCAGCAATTCCTGATGAAGCTTGTCTCGGTGACGATAGTCGGGCTTGTCGTCAAACGATACCTTTTTCATAAGTTCCTCGAATTGTTTTTCGTCGTGATTCATAAGGTCACCTCCCGCCCGTTTGTCTGGGCCAAAGAGATATGCTTTTTGAGCTTCACCAGAGCCCGCGACAACTGGCTGCGGACGGTTGCAGCGCTTGAGCCGAGCACCTCGGCAATTTCTTCTAATTTCAGGTTTTCAAAAAAACGCATTGTGACGATAGCTTGCAACTGCGGCTTGAGCGAATGAATCGCTTTTTTGATGACGGCTTGGTTATGCTGCGACTCGTCAGCCGCAACTACCTGGCCTTCATCGTTTTTGTCTGCCCCCCGCCATACCCAGGCCAAAATCGCGCTTCGGCGGGAGGTCTTTCGCAAATGCTCATTTATGGCGTTGGTTGCAATCCTGTAAAGCCAGTTTCTGAACTGCTTTTCGCTGCCGTCGAAGGTATGGAAGTTTTCCACCATTTTAAGAAAAACCTCCGAAGTGACGTCTTCGGCGGCAGTCCTGTCGAAGAGCCGGTGTGCACAATACCTGAAAATGGCGTCGTAATGGCGGAAATACAACCTTGAGAATGCCCCGGGGTCGCTTTTCGCCGTTG
>CAYLXJ010000386.1:0-2290 GCA_964387385.1 uncultured Pirellulales bacterium | reverse complement strand
ATCCTCGACAGTTTTAAGCAATTCGGTCAGCATCGCAAGCTCGCTTGTTGTGAAGCCGGCAAAGCCATCGACCCAGAGTTTAGCACCCTTCAAAAAATCCGCATTTGCGACGGCCTTGCAGGCGTTAGTCAACTGAATATCGGGATCGAGGAACCTGCCTCCAATAAATTTGTGATATTCCTCGAAAACGATTGCTATATCGGCGAATTTGGCGGAGGTAAGTGTTTGGCCGGACTTTTTGTGCAGTTTGGCGGCGAGGTTTTTAACATCATCGGGGCTGTTGGCATACTGCTGAAGCTGTTCAATCGTGCCTGCCAGGCGTTTGCCGAGGCCTGGCTGCCTCGCAGAGCCGCCGAAGATAGTGAGCTTGCCGGCGCAGTCGCGGAGAATTCGCTGGATGACCATTGTCCTGCCGAGACGTGAAATTGAGGGCCGGGCGACGTTTTTACCGAGGAGCAGAAAACTAAGCCGATCAAATGAGAGGACGTTAAGCCGATTATAGCCCGATATGCGGGAGTCGTGAAGGATAGCGCGCTGTGCCTGATAGGTCGCCTGCTCGGGGACTAAAAACAAAAGCGCCTGTCCTTTTTTTTGCAGCAGGGCATCGACTATGGCCTCGACGCAATAGCGTGTCTTGCCCGTTCCGCTTCGGCCTAAAATAAACTGAACCGCCATAACCGAATCCTGAAAATCCGCCACGAGCGGATAAATTTTAAGCCCAAAAGGGCGAATTATCGTATGATTTTAAGTACCGTCGGTTGTATAATAACCGCTTAAGGACAAATGAGGAAGATTGTGATTATGAAAAAATTGGTTTTGCTTCTAACGTTGACGATAACGCAGATATGCGTTTTTGAAAGCGTATGTTTTTCGGACGCAAACACTCCCGCAGCAGGTAAAGTCATTGTTTTGCCCATCGAAGGCCCAATAATGTATGAGATAGAAACGGCGGCCTTCGAAAAGGCGATAGCGGAAGCGGCACAGAGCAAGCCGGCATTGATTCTGGTGGAAATCGACACACCCGGCGGACGCGTGGATTTCGCCCAGCGGATATGCACGGCCATCACAAAAACGGCCGACTATAACGTAATTGCTTTTATAAATGGAGGCAAACACGGCGGGGCGATATCAGCTGGGGCGGCAGTGGCGCTGGCCTGCGACAAGATTTATATGGCCAACAACACCGTGATAGGCGCTGCCTCATTAATAACCCTGTCGAAAACCAAAACGCAGGACGAGGGCAGGCGGGAAAAAAGCTACAAAGAGGTAATTGATGAAAAAAACAGCTCGGTCTGGCGCGCATATCTTGCGTCGTTGGCCCAGCAGAATAACCGACCTGGACTTCTGGCAAGGGCAATGGTGGATAGCTCAATCGAGGTCATCGAGGTAAATGACTCGTCCCATCGGCTGTTTATCGAGCCGGTCAATAAAAGGCCCGACCAGCAGGTCGTCCGCACATGGAACAAATCGGGGTCGCTTGTTACGCTAACGGCGGAAGAAGCCGTCGAAAGCGGTATAGCAGATGGGCTTACGGCATCGCGGCATGAGCTTTTGCGGTTATTGAACGCAGGCGACGCGAACGTCATAGTCGATAAGAAAATAGCAAGCGCACGCAGGGAAATGCAAATCGTGCAGAGACGCGTCGAGGAGATTGGAAAATCACTTGACCTCAAGGCCAAACAGTTCAAATACCCGCAGACACAGGGCAAGGCGCTGGGCCTTATGCGAGGCGCGAAAGAGGATTTCGAAACACTCAAGACGCTGGCGGAAAAGTATCCCGACCTGAACATTGATATTCAGGAAGTCGAGGAGATAATTAATTCCATAAACGCCTCTTACGAAAACGCGTTAAGAGAGACGAGACAAAGAAAATAGCTCGTAAATCGGTTGCGGTCGCGCAACTCGTAACTGTTGCGTTAAACGTAAGACGATAGACGAAACGAGTGGCGCAACCGATAAACGTTCCACGCAACCAGTCAAAGGGTTATCGTCTTGAAGGTAAGAATTGATATATGAAGGTACTGGGAATATCTACAAGCCCCAGAGAAGACAGCAACAGCGACCTGCTTTTGCGCAAGGCGCTGTCGGGGGCGGGCACGATGGGAGCAGAGGCGGAATACCTGCGACTGAACAAGTTCAATATTTCGCCTTGTTCTGAATGCGGGGCGTGCTATGCAACGGGCGTCTGTCCGGTAGAGGACGATTTCCAGGCGATTTTACCCAAGCTGCTGCAGGCGGACCGGCTGATTTTCGCCACGCCGATATTTTTTATGAGTGTTTGCGCTCAGGC
>CAYLXJ010000385.1:0-2293 GCA_964387385.1 uncultured Pirellulales bacterium | reverse complement strand
GGCAGGCGCTCGAACTTGCGGTAGCAAGGATGACCCCGGGAGTCCGCTGGAGCAAAATAGCGGGCGAAATGCAGCGTCTGGCGGAGTCGGCGGGTTTTTCGGTTGTAAGGGAATTTGTAGGCCACGGAATCGGCACGGAGATGCACGAAGAACCGCGGGTGCCGAACTTCGTAAATAAGGAACTTTTAAAAGACGACATCGTCCTGACCGAAGGAATGGTTCTTGCTGTCGAGCCGATGATTAATGCTGGCGTAAAGGACGTGCGCACCCTTAAGGACGGCTGGACGGTGGTTACAAGAGACGGAAAGTGCTCGGCGCATTTTGAGCACACGATAGCGATAACGAGTAATGGTTGTGAGGTGTTGACGGTAAAAAGTAGTTAATATGAAAAAGGACGCAATAAGGTTGCAGGCAGAAGTGACCGAGGCGCTCCCGAACGCGATGTTCAGGGTCAAGCTCGAAAACGGGCATCAGATAATAGCACACGTTTCGGGCAAGATGCGGATGCATTTTATTCGGATACTGCCCGGTGATACGGTCACAGTCGAGATGTCACCCTACGACCTTAACAGGGGCCGGATAATTTTGAGAAATTAGAAGCCCTCCGGCCAAATTGAATAAAAGGCAGGTTTTAACGATGAAAGTCAGAAGTTCGGTAAGACGTATTTGTGAAAATTGCAGGATAGTGCGGCGCAGGGGCGTTGTGCACGTGATTTGCAGCAATCCACGTCATAAGCAGAGACAGGGATAGCTGTGGTCGCGCCGCGATTGAAGCGATTTATAAGGAGCTGGTATGCCGCGTATAGTTGGTGTTGATATACCGAATCAAAAGGCAATATGGGTGGCGCTTACATACGTTTACGGAGTAGGCAGACATAATGCCGTAGATATTCTCAATGAAGCTAAGGTTGACGTAAATACCAAGGCAGGCAAGCTTACCGAAGACGAGCTTAGCAGAATCACACAGATAATCGAGCGTGATTATACTGTCGGCGGGCAGCTTCGCAGGCAGATTACGCAGCATATCGCCCGGCTGAAGGACATCGGCTGTTACAGGGGCGTTCGCCACAGGAAGGGCCTGCCCGTTCGCGGCCAGCGCACGCGGAGCAATGCGAGGACTCGTAAAGGGCCCAGAAAGACCGTTGCAGGCAAGAAAGGCGTCAAGGAAGTGCATTAACAGTTTAATCGCCGGCTTTGTTCCGGCATGCGGAGTTTATGAAATATGGCAAATGTTCCGGCAAAAAAGAAGGCAAAAAAAAGCGTGGCCAAGGCGATTGTCTGCATAAAGGCGACGTTTAATAATACCCTGATTGCGATAACTGACACAAACGGTGATGTGATTTGCACAAGTTCTGCCGGCTGTGTCGGCTTCAAGGGCGCCCGCAAAAGCACGCCTTTCGCTGCGTCGCAGGCGGCACAGCGTGCGGCAGGTGCCGCGATGCGCAACGGCGTCCGTGAGGTCGAGGTCAAGGTCAAAGGCCCCGGCCCCGGGCGTGAATCTGCGATAGCAGCTTTGCAGCAGGCGGGTTTGCGCATATCATCGATTGAGGATGTTACGCCGCTGCCCCATAACGGCTGTCGGCCGCCGAAACGCAGACGCGTATAACGTAAGGTCATTAATAACAGGGGCGGTAACAACCGCCCGAACGAGGTTGAAAAATGGGACGTTATTTAGGTTCATCCTGTAAGCATTGTCGCAGAGAAGGCATCAAGCTGATGCTCAAAGGAACACGTTGCGAGACGGCGAAGTGCCCGGTTGAAAAAAAGCAGAAAAACCTTGCCCCCGGTATGCATAGCTGGCGTCGAGGTCGGGCGGGCGAATACGGCGTGCGACTGCGTGAAAAGCAGAAAGTCAAACGGTTCTATGGAATCTGGGAAAACCAGTTTATGCGGTATTTCCACCAGGCAGAACGGCTGAAAGGAAACACCGGCGAGACGCTGCTTCAATTGCTCGAAAGACGACTGGACAACGTGGTTTACAAGCTGAATTTCGCTTCCTCGCGCAAGGCAGCCAGACAATTGATTACACAGGGGCACATTTACGTCAAGGGGCGTAAGGTCGATTTGCCGGATTATAGTGTTTCGGTAGGCGATAAGATTTCGGTCAAATCGTCTGAAAAGAGCGTCAAAAGAATAAAGCAGCAACTGGATACCAACACTGCGTTTACTACCCAGGCGTGGCTGCAGCTTGACCGCAGCAAGCCGGAAGCGACGATAGTAGCGATGCCGACAAGAGACGACGTCCAGATTCCCGTCGAGGAACAGTTGGTCGTCGAGTTCTGCTCGAGATAAT
>CAYLXJ010000384.1:0-2338 GCA_964387385.1 uncultured Pirellulales bacterium | reverse complement strand
GGTTCCGTATGCGACTGCCTTTTTCAATGTCGCGAAATCGGTCTTGTTCCGGCCCGCCAGATAACCCATAAAGCCGCCTGCAAAGCTGTCGCCCGCGCCCGTCGGGTCTTTGACTACCGTGGCAGGATAGGCGGGCAAAACAAATAATTTTGTGGCACGGCCATCTTGGCCGTGTTTACACGGGCTGGAAGCCCGTGCCACGTTACATTCTGACTGTATAAGGATTGAGCCGGATTCGCCCTTCTTGATGACTACGACTGATGGGCCGAGTTTTCCGATTTTTGCAGCGGCGGTTATTAGATTGTGCTCATTAGCAAACATTCTCGCCTCACCCTCATTGAGGATGAGGCAATCTATTTTTTTCATCAGCCGTTTCAAATCAGCCGTGTGATTTTTTATCCACAGGTTCATCGTATCCGCCGCGACAAATTTCGGCTTATCGAGCTGGTCGAGTAAGCGGATTTGCAGATTAGGCGATGTATTTGCCAGAAATACGAATTTACTGTCTTTATATTTGTCTGGCATCTTGGGCGGCTCCTCCGCCAGAACGTTCAATTCAACCGCGTCCGTCGTCGCCTCATTCATTGCCCCCTGATACGACCCCGCCCAGCGAAATGTCCTGCTCTTTTGGCGCACCTCAAGCCCCGTCAGGTCAACCGGTCTGCCTTTGAATATCTTCTTCAAATCAAACGGGCAATCGCTTCCTATCGCTCCTAAAAACCTCACCCGCGTAAAGAAACTCGCCGCCATACTGAAATATATGGCTGAGCCGCCTAAGCAATCCTTACTCACCCCATACGGCGTCTTTACAGTATCTATACCGATTGAACCAGTTACCAATAATGACACTTGCATTTCCTCCTATCGGCCTGCAAATTTTCGCACGGTGTTATCGATACGCTTTAACGTCTGTTCCCTGCCGAGTAATTGAACGGAATCAAAAATGGGCGGGCTGATGGTTGAGCCGGTGATTGCGACGCGCAACGGCTGGGCGACCTTGCCTAAACCAACCTTGTGCTCTTCAGCCAACGCCCGCAGCATATCCTCAATTCCCTGCTCGGTAAATTCCTGCATATCGGCTAATTTATCGCGGACGATTTTGAGCATCGCAAGGCCGTCATCTTTCAATAAAACCTTTTGCACGGCCTTTTGGTCGTATTTGATTTTCTCGTCGGCTATAAATAAGAACCTGCACTTGTGCTCGATATCAGCCAGCGTCCTTGCCCCTTCGCAGATTTTAATTAGCCGCAGTAACGTCTGGTCACTGGCTTTGGCCGTGGGCGATTCGATGACCTTCAAATACGCCTTGAAATGAGCAAGCAGTTTTTCCTTCGGCAGCATTTTTAAGTGTTCGGTATTGAACGCAATGAGTTTTCCCCTGTCAAACAAGCTGTTCGATTTAGTAAGTCGAGTGATATCGAAGGAACTGATTAGCTCATCTATTGGCATAATTTCCCGTTTATCACCCGGGTTCCAGCCGAGTAACGCGAGGAAATTGACCATTGCCTCGGGGATGTAGCCGCTTTTGAAAAAATCAACGACGTTTATTTCAGGAAGTTGCACGCCCAAGTATTCCGCCATTGCCTCAATTGCCGGCACATCAGGAACGCTTTCGCCTTTAAGAAAATTATTCAGTTCTTCGATTGTGATGTTGCCCGCGACGGCGAGTTTATTGAGGTCGATATCCTGTTGCGCCTTGATTGCTTTTCTAAGCGTCTGCGGCCTTTCGCGCTTCGATAATTTGCCTCCTGATTCGCTTATCGTAACCGACATATGAGCGTATTTAGGAGGCGGCCCGAAACCCAGCGCCTGCCATAACGCCTGCTGGCCCGGCGTGTTCATTAAATGCTCCTGACCCCTTATTATGTGCGTGATTCCCATAAGGTAGTCGTCGATTACACAGGCAAAATTATACGTCGGGAAGCCGTCGCTTTTGATTATGATAAAATCGCCCAATTCAGCCGCGTTGAAGCTGACCGCCCCCCGAACCAAATCGTAAACCTCAATCGTTCCGCCCGGCATCGCGAAACGAATCGTAACTGGCCTTCCTTCCGATTTCGCTTTTTCTACCTCGGCTTCACTCGGTAACGCACTCGGTCTTTGATAGACAAAGCCCTTTTTCTGCGCCTCTGCCTGCTTGCGTAACTTCTCAAGCTCCTGGGCCGTCTCGAAACAATAATACGCCTTACCCTGCTCTAAAAGCTGCCTGACATACTTGTCATAAATGCCCATTTCTTTCCGCTTGGACTGGAAATACAGGTCTTGCGGCGGCCCATCGTCCCACTCGATTCCCAGCCAGCGCAAATCGCTTATTACCTGCTGCGTAGCCGTCGGCGTA
>CAYLXJ010000383.1:0-2366 GCA_964387385.1 uncultured Pirellulales bacterium | reverse complement strand
ACTAATGGCACTACCGTAAAAAGACATGCATCAAACATACTTTCGATACTGACGTCATTACTTAATGAACGAAAAGGCAATATCGACCCATTAGTTAAAGAAATAAACGACTTCAACCGGACAGCAACCGATGCACACGCAGAAATGATGGGGATAAGAGATACGCTGAAGCTAAAAGAGATAAAGGTCAAATCCGATTCAGGGAAGGTGCTCTAAATCAGCTATGTCCTGATGTCTGCCGGAGGCATTTTTATTGGCTTTTAAGTGAGGCAAGCTGATTAAACTGGTCTGGACACCGTCAATCTCAGCAACGACCCGCTGGGCGTAACAATCCTTGAAATTCACGCCGGAAATCGTTGTAGCAAGCTCAATCCTGACGGGAGGAATGCCCATACGAATGATTTGCTTTTCCTTAAGAAACACTTCCGGTAACAAATCCGGGTCATTGAAGCCGAATTTCTTAAGAACATTAACTACCTTGTCTGCGTTGGAAGGATTCATTGCAATCCAGATATCCATATCGGCGGTAGCTCGCGGATAGCCATAGAAGCTAACCGCGTATCCGCCTATAAGCAGGTACTCAACATTATTGGCGTTGAGTAATATCAAGAACTCTTTGAAGTCGTTTGGCAGTTTCATCGCCATATACAATCCGCCGCATTAATTCGACGGCCTCCAGACGCTCTTCAGGGGTCTTTGACAGCCAGTATTCCTTATCGTCCGACTGGGCAAAAAGCGACGTTACCTTGAAAACGTCCCTTCGAACTTTTGGAAAATCGAATTCTTTCATACAACAATTATATAACGAACAAAATTGAAAAACCAGCCATAAATTGACAGATTGTGTAGAATAGGGTAGAAGAAGGACTTATGAATCTAATAGCGATTGACATAGGTAATACCAATATAGGAATTGCGCTGTTTCTCAAGGGCGAAGAGCAGTTTGTAAAGACGCTTTGCGGCGAATCGACGGCGGAAATAACCGAGTTCTTAAAATCGACATGGGAAATGATACCCGTCGCTAAAGCATCGAAAGAGGGCAAACGCGACGGCGTAATCGTTGCAAGCTCGGTGAAACCGCAATGGACGGAACATATCCGATATATAATTAAACAGACACTTGGCGAAAAGTTGCTCCTGATTGGCAAGGACATTCCCTTTCCGATTGAGTTATCGATAAATGAGGTTGAAAAGGTCGGCACAGACAGAGTCCTTGCGGCTTCGGCAGCTTACGCGGTCACAGAGCACGCGGTTGTCGTTGCTGATTTCGGGACGGCCGTAACAATCGACCTTGTCGATGACCGCGGGGTATTCTGCGGAGGGGTGATTTTCCCCGGCTTTGAAATGAGCGCAAATGCCCTGCACAACGATACGGCTCAACTGCCTAAGGTCACGGTTAAAAGACCTGATTGGCCATTTGGGAAAAATACCGTCGAGGCGATAAATGCCGGCCTGTATTATTCAGCCATCAGCTCACTGCAGGAAATCGTAAGGCGATACGCCGAGACACTGGGTGCGTGGCCGCAGACAATTATCACCGGCTCAGGGGCGAAACTGATTAAAGATGACTGCGAGTTTGTTGACAACTACGTGCCCGATTTGGTCATCAAAGGTATCGCTCTTGCTTATCAGAAATTTATCGAGTCGAGAAAATAATCGGCGGGCGTATGTCAGCATTTGCCGCAGTAATGACAGGTAAGGGAACGGGGGCAATTGCCGCGATTCAAATCTGTGGCGATTCGGCAAAAAACATCATCAATAGAATATTTAAACCACCCACTGATTTTGCAGCCGGTAAAATCTACGTCGGAACAATTAATGACAACCAAATAATCGATCAGGTAACAATCGGCTGTGAGGGGCAGGACACCTTCACGATTAATTGCCACGGCAATCCCCTCATCGTCGAGCAGATTATGCAGTTGCTCCAGAAACAGGGCATCGAGCTGATAACTGCTGAGCAATTACTTGTCAGGACTTTCAAAGGCGATAACACTATCGTCCTCGAAGCCAAACTGATGCTGCCGAAGGCAAAGACGATTGAGGGAACAAAAATAATCCTAAATCAAATTGACTCAGGATTTACAGCGACTGCAAGAAAATGGCTTGAAAGTCCGCTGAATCAAATTGCCGCTGAAGCAAAAAGCATTATTGAGGCAAGTAAGATTGCCAAGTTAATCATTTTCGGCTGCCGGATTGTTCTGGCGGGGCCGCCGAATACGGGCAAAAGCACGCTGCTGAATCAATTATGCGGAAAGCAGAAAGCGATTGTTACAAACATCAAAGGCACGACCCGTGACTGGGTCTCAGCCAATTGCCGAATTGGACCATTAGCGGTTGAGCTTTTTGATACAGCAGGACTGGAT
>CAYLXJ010000382.1:0-2380 GCA_964387385.1 uncultured Pirellulales bacterium | reverse complement strand
TTATCATAAAGACAATCAGAACGATTTTTCTGACCTTGTCGGGATACATAGAAATCCGGCTGCTTATGGTTTTGCCATCTGCTTTGGAAGTTACATCTGCCTGTTGAGTAATTACCATTGTTCTGCGGTGAAGAACGAACGCTATAAAACCAACTGCCAGGTTTATGGCTATAGCTATGAATATAGTGTTCCACTCACCGATTGCTCCGATGGTTACAAAACCGCTCAGCAGCACGCCGACAACGGCTCCTAAAGTATTCAAGCCGTAAAGCAAGCTGAAGTTTTTACCGAACATTCCGCCACGCCTGACTAAAAAACTTGTCAGGGCAGGAAGCGTGCCTCCCATAAGCACCGTCGGCACAAGCAGCGAAAGAAAAGATACAATCGCTTTAGATGCAGAAATCGCAATGGTATTTTGATGTGTAATTTCAGAAATGAACTTGTATAAAGCCGTCGAGCGAGTCAGGATAATAGGGGTAACGACGGCAGCAACCGCAAGCCAAAGCTGCAAAAGGGCGAAAATCCTCAACTGGTCGCTGCGTTTATCAACGAACTTGCCAAAGATGAAGCTGCCTAAAGCCAGCCCCGCCATAAATGCCGCCAGCGTTACTGTCGTGGCGTATGCGGTAACGCCGATGGTTCTCGAAAGGATTCTCAGCCAGACCACCTCATAAATAAGACCGCTGATTCCAGAAGCGAAAAACAGCAGAAAAATAATATTTTTCAGCAACGTTTTTTCGTCCGTTTTAATTTTTGTCATTATTTACTCCGCAATTGCGACTACATACACATAACTGCTTAGTTTGACTGGTGAACGTAAATACTTTATTTCTCCCTGTAAACTTATTCGTAGGTTCAGTTTATCCTTACCACTCCAAGCTTGCCTCGCGCCCTTTGAGATCAATATGGCCGGTTGACTTTTCACAGTTTGGGTTTGGGGACTTTCTAACGCCTTTAATACCGTCATAAGTTCTAAAGCCACTTACGATAAACACTTTATTACAACGAGGGCAGCGGAAAGCAGCGTTGTTTCCATCCCAGTCCTCATCCATTCCAAGGTTGTTCGGTTCAAGACCTCTCTTCGGCATCCTTGTTTCTCCTTCCAACTTACCCTTATATGGTTTCTAAGGCATCCTGTTGGTTTCTGTCAGTCCGCCAAAATGCTTTGATTGTCAAAGCTGGCCTTCGAGTTGCTCATTTTGTTAATCCCGAAAGCATCTTGCAGATATTTTCGATTTCCGTTTTCAGCGATTTACTTTTATCTTCTCCGATTAGCATCTTGCGCCTGCATATTTCCAAAATCGGAACGCACTCAAAAGCGGACCCACGAGCTATTCTGAAAAAATTATTTCTATCTGACTTGTGGAACCTGCCGTTACCCTCTGCTATATTTGTTGAAATAGACAATGCCGCCCGATTCAGTTGGTCTACCAGATAATAATTGCCTTTGGGAAAATCTTTTGTTAATTCGCCGACTTTTTCCGCAAAATCAACAGCCTTTTGGTAAACATCGAGATTTTCGAAGATAAACGCCATTCTCTGAAAATAGATAATCGAAAATTGACCGCAATCGAGAGTGTATCAACTATCAACTTTCGATTCTCGATTGCTCTGTTTGATTCCGCCGTTGGCGGAATCAAACTGGGGTACTAGGATTCGGACCTAGACTAACTGATCCAGAGTCAGTTGTGCTACCATTACACTATACCCCAAAATACTATTGCTGTAATGACATATCTAATTTACATTTAGTCATACGTTTTGGCAATAAAAATTGCTTATATCTGGTTGCAGCGCAAAGGGGCCGATATGATAAAAAACATACTGCTGTCGTTCATACCACTGTTCGTGGCGGTTGACGCGATAGGCGTTTTGCCGATATTCGCGTCTTTAACCGAAGGGCTGACCAAAAGCGAAAAGAACAAAATCATAACCCAGTCGATGTTTACGGCATCGCTACTGGCCATCGGATTCATATATATAGGGAAGCTTGTCTTCAGATTATTAGGTATTGAAATGGGAGATTTTATGGTTGCAGGCGGGGCGGTGCTTTTCTGTCTGGCGATTATGGATATCGTTAATCCGGGCAAGGAAAGACGGACGCCCGCCAAGGACCTTGGCGCGGTGCCTTTAGGGACGCCATTGATTGTAGGCCCGGCGGTGCTGACCACGACGCTTTTGATAATCTCAGAATACGGGCTTTTGGCAACTGTGATTTCAGTAATAGCGAATATACTTGTGGCGGGTCTTATCTTCAGCGGGTCAATCTGGCTGATTAAGATGTTAGGCGAGGCGGGCTCGAAGGCCCTTTCAAAAATTATGAGTTTGCTGCTTGCCGCCATAGCCGTAATGCTTATAAGAAAAGGTGTCCTGTTTTTCA
>CAYLXJ010000381.1:0-2386 GCA_964387385.1 uncultured Pirellulales bacterium | reverse complement strand
GACCCTGGCTGAAAGTGGTCGCAATTTTATCATCGCTCGTTATCGCGGGAGTGTTGGTCCTTTACGCGCTTAAGGCGCTTGCATTTGTGGCTAAAGCGGTAGTTGGAGACGAATCGTGAGCTGGCTGATGGATGTTAATTTGTTTCGAACGGTTGCCTTGACCGGCTTCATCGCCGTCGTAGCCGCAATTGTCCTGCATTTCGTCATATATAAGCCCCGGCTTGATGACGTCTTCGGCAAAGACAGGTCACTGCGTATTCTCGACCCGCTGCGATTGCTGATTTTCTTTGTAATCATCCTTTTCGTTGAACACAAATGGTCGCTGGTGGGAGTATTGAGAAAACTGGTTTTCCTGGTCGCGTTATTCTGTTTCGCTGTTTTAGCAATCACCGGCTTTGTCCCTCGCGCAATCTGCGGCGAAGCGATAACCGGCTGGTGGCTGTTCATTCACGCAATCGCCGCGGGCGTTTTCGCGGCCTGTCTGGCAATTCTGGCGGTCCTATGGGCAGGCAAAAACCAGCTCGATAAAAACTACTGGCCTTTCCTGAACAAAATTATCAACCGCCAGCCCAAAAGCAAAACGCCGCCGGAAAAACACGAACTTCGTCTCAAGATATGCTTCTGGATGATTCTGGCGCTGTCTCTCCCCGTAATCCTTTCCGCTATCATTAGTATGTTCAGGATTTTCGGCACAGACGGTCAGGAAATCCTACTGCAGATTCACCGTTACAGCACGTTGCTTTTGTCATTGTTTGCGATATGCTATCTGTATCTTGCTGCACTAAGAGTTATGGAAAAACCATAAACTAAACATTTTTTCAGGAGAACAGATTATGAGTAACGCAACGTTACCAAACTATCTGGCAATGGCCAAACCAAACCCTCCCGACAAGCGTGCCCCGTGGTATAAAAGCACCGCCCCCACATATGCAGGCATTTTCCTGTGGGTGGTATTTTATATGGAAATCGCCAACGGCACCCTCTCGCAGGCGGGCCTGGTCTTGAGTTTAGGTGGCCTGATTGTCGCCGCTCTTGTTTGCCATTTCTTGTTTTACCTTGTTCCCGGACTTCTGGGTATGCAAACCGGCTACCCGCTTTACGTCGTCGGCTCATCGACCTACGGCACGGCCGGCGGTTTCATTATGCCGGGCCTGTTGATGGGTCTTTTGCAGTTCGGCTGGCTTGCCGTCAACTCAGCCGTCTCGACAAGCTTTATCCTGAAGGCGTTCAACGCCGACCCGACGCCGGGAAAACCGCTGTTTGTCGTGGTGACGATAATCTGGACTGCCCTGGCCGTATTTGTCGCGCTCAAGGGCATTCAGTACGTCGCTAAGGTCTCAACGCTTCTGCCGATTGTTCCGCTGGTTATGATTATTATCGTTTTCCTGACAAACGCCGGTTCCGCTGGCAAATACGTCCCCCCTGCCGGCGGCAATGCGATGATGGGCTTTTTGACAATGATAACAATCGTTGTCGGCTTCTTCGCGACAGCCGGCGCTGCTGGCGTGGATTTCGGTATGGGCAACCGTGACAGAAAAGACGTCAGCTTGGGCGGACTTGTGGGAATAGCCCTTGCTGTTCTGGTTGCCGGAGGACTTCCCCTTATCGCCGTTGCCGGCGCTCACGCAAAAGACCCGACTATGCAGAGCTTCACATTCGACACCGTGATTAGTCAGCAGGGCGGTTTTCTTGCCAAGATAATGTTTATACTTTTTGCCGTGGCAAGTTTCGCCCCCGCCTGCTTCAGCTCCTTTATTGCCGCCAACAGCATCGGCACCATGTTCCCCAAGGCCAATAAGGCCGTGGCCGTCTCGATAGGCGGCGTAGTCGCGATTATTCTGGCCGCCACGGGTAAGGCGCTGAATCTGGTCGGCGTATTCAGCATTATCGGCGCATCATTTGGCCCGATTTGCGGCTCAATGGTAGCTGATTATCTTTTAAGCGGCCAAAAATGGGCCGGGCCTCGCAAAGGCGTCAACTTCGCCGGATATATCTCCTGGGCTGTCGGTTTCGTCGTCGCGATTCTGCCGATGATTAACGCCGAAAAATTCGGCTTCATTAGCCCGGCGCCTGTCATCGCGTTTATAATCGGCTTTGTCCTCTACCTCATACTCGCCAAGGCGGGCCTCCAGCCCCCGACCGTCGAGTTGAAGCAGGGCGCATAATATCCTGTAAAAAAGTCGATTTAAAATAATCCGGCGGGGGCCGATGTTTCAGGCCCCTGCCGGTCTGTTTAAGCTTATCGTTGAGGTTAAAATGAACTATTCAAATAATATGCGCAAAATTGCTTCAGGCATCGTATTCTTTGCTTTTTTCATACCAGTCAGCGGAACTTTGTCCTCAACGGGACAGGTTGACATCTCAGGCGAATTGAAAAAGTGGCACA
>CAYLXJ010000380.1:1201-2392 GCA_964387385.1 uncultured Pirellulales bacterium | reverse complement strand
AATGACAGACCGCGACGAAACTCTTGCAGATGTAGAAGGATTTTATCGTCAGGCACAACATCTATATGAGATAAATAAAGATTTTGCGAACGAAGCGCGTGCTGCTGTTGTGGGCCTTCATAAAGGTACCGAGATTTTGGTTAAATATTGGAAGGGCATTGTAGAAACAACGTCGAAGCATTTCAGAGATTTATATAATCGCCTTGGTGTTACCCTTAAAGATGAGCATATTCGCGGGGAAAGTTTTTATAAGGATATGCTGGGGGACGTTGTCGCGGAGTTGAAGAAAAAGCATCTGGCGGTGGAGTCGGAAGGGGCGGTGTGTGTTTTTCCGGAAGGGTTTAAGGATAAAGAAGGCAAACCCCTTCCCGTGATTGTGCAAAAGAGCGATGGTGCGTATTTATATGCGACGACTGATTTGGCGGCGATTAAATATCGGGTTGAGCAGTTGAAGGCGGACGAAATGATATATGTTACCGATAGCAGGCAGAGTTTGCATTTCGATATGGTTTTCGCGGTTGTTGAAAAAGCCGGCTGGGCAAAACGGGATATGCTGCATCACGTTACATTCGGCAGTGTTCTGGGGGTTGATGGCAAGCCGTTGAAGACGCGTTCTGGCGAGAATGTGAAACTGAAAGAGCTTTTGGATGAGGCCGTCGAGCGTGCGAGAAAAGTCGTTGATGAGAAAAACCCCGATTTATCGGAAGAGCAGAGGGCTAAAATAGCAAAGGCCGTGGGTATTGGCGCGGTCAAATACGCCGATTATTCGAATAACCGCACGAGCGACTATATCTTCAGCTTTGACAAGATGTTAGCGATGGAGGGCAATACCGCCCCTTATATGCAGTATGCTTACGCGAGGGTCAAGTCGATTAACCGCAAAGGCAAAGAAAGGGGAATCGACGTTGATAAGGAAATGTTAGGAATAAAGGGGTTGAATATCAGCGAGCCGAGCGAATTGGATTTGGCGAAGCACCTGATTCGCTACAGCGAGGCGGTTGAGGCGGCGATTGCAGATTACAGGCCGAATTACCTGACCAGTTATCTTTACGACCTTGCCCAGAAGTTCAGCGCCTTTTACACGAATTGTCCCGTCTTAGACGCCGGTCCTGATATACGTCCGACGCGATTATTATTATGCGATTTGACCGCCAAGACAATCGAGCACGGCCTGCATAGTTTATTAGGCAT
>CAYLXJ010000380.1:0-1191 GCA_964387385.1 uncultured Pirellulales bacterium | reverse complement strand
GAGCAGATGTAGCAGGTGGCGCAATGAAGATAGTCAGCAAAGATTTTCGTATAAGCACGAAGAATCGAAATGAGTTTGTGGATATCACAAGCGAGGTCGCGTCGTTTGTAAGCAGGGCAGGTGTTAAGGAGGGCGATTGTGTTGTATATTGCCCACACACTACGGCAGCCATAACAATCAATGAGAACGCGGACCGCTCGGTTGTTCACGATATACTTTTAACGCTGGAGGAGTTAATACCGCGTCTTCGCGCCGGCTACCGGCATGATGAAGGCAATTCGGACGCCCACTGCAAGAGTTCGCTCATCGGCTGCAGCGAACAGATTTTAATCAGGGGTGGTCAACTGTCGCTTGGGACGTGGCAGGGGATTTTCTTCTGCGAATTTGACGGCCCGCGCAGCAGAAATTTTTCAGTCCAGGTAAGGGGAGAGTAGCGTGGCGGAAGTCAACAACCAGAACAGCGGTTTTCGCAACGTCATAATCCTCAGCATAGTCAGTTTTTTTAACGACCTCAGCAGCGAAATGATAATGCCCATTTTGCCGATGTTTATGCAGGCACTGGGCGCGGGGGGTGAGATTATCGGGCTTGTAGGGGGATTGCGAGAAAGCATTTCCAGCATTTTGAAGGTAGTTTGCGGCTACTGGTCCGACAAGACGGGCAAACGCAAGATATTTATTTACTTAGGTTACGGTGTTTCGACGGTTTTCAAACTGCTTTTGGCTATCTCAAAGACGTGGCCTTTGGCGGTCATTTTTGCTTCTCTCGAAAGGACTGGGAAAGGCCTGCGCACCGCCGCGCGTGATGCGATAATAGCCGATTCGGTTGCCGCCAAACGCGGCAAGGGCTTCGGGATTCATCGCGGCCTCGACTCTATCGGCGCGATTCTCGGTTCAGCCGTATCTTTCCTGCTGCTTGGGTTTGCCGGATTTCAGCTTAAAACAATAATTTTAATCGCGGGCGTAATCGGCCTTGCTTCTTTACCGCCCCTGCGATTTGTCAAAGAACCGGAAATTCACAAACAAAACGCCAAACTCAAAATAGGGCTGTCGATATTACCCAAACCGTTGCGGCTGTTTATTCTGGTCTCCGGCATTTTTGCCTTAGGCAATTTCAGCTATATGTTTTTTGTAATGAGAGCGCAGCATTTGTTTACGGGGAAATTATCTACGGCTGCGCCGATTCTTTTATAC
>CAYLXJ010000379.1:0-2397 GCA_964387385.1 uncultured Pirellulales bacterium | reverse complement strand
TTCACTAATGAGCTGCGTTTTGTTCTTGCGGCTTCGAGCAGTTTTTCGATTTGCCTTCTATTGCCGCTGCGAATCGCCTTTTTGAGTTTCGTAAGCTCAGCGGTCAGGCGGTCGATTCCTTTTGAGATGTTTTTGGCGTTTGTCAAAAGGACGTCGGCCCAGATATTGGCCGGGCCGGAGGCGATGCGGGAACTATCCATAAAACCCTTGCCGGCGAATTTCAAATCCTCGGGGCTGCTGGTGTTGACAAGCGCGGCAGCCGTGATGTGCGGCAGGTGGCTGACGTTTGCGAAGATTCGGTCATGTTCGGCTGGCGACATAACCTTCAAGAAACAGCCAAGCGCCGACCAGAAATCTCTAAGTATTCGCAGAGATTTTTTATTGGTTGTTTTTGTATTTGTGAGGATGCAAAGCGCCCTGTAGAAAAGGTCATCTCTGCCGAACTCGACCCCTCTTTGCTCTGAGCCGGCGATTGGGTGCGAGCCGACGTAGTGGACGGTTTTGGGCAGGTGTTTTGCCGCCCAGCGGTGAGGCATAATCTTCGTCGAGCCGACGTCGGTAACGATACAGCACTTAGGAAGGGCGTCAGCGATTTCACGGAAAATCTCTTCGAAGTTGGATATAGGCGTTGCCAAAATAACGATGTCAGCGCCTGCGACACTGGCCCGTAAGTCGTCAAAAACCTCGTCTGCTACCTTGAGCCGGCGTGCCTTGGCCCTCGTCGTCAGCCGATGGGCAAAACCTGCGATTTTGACGCCGGGCAGCGCCCGCGATACTGCTAAACAAACGGAACTGCCCAAAAGCCCTAATCCGATGACCGTAACTTTTCTTAACTTCAGCATATACAAGACCTTACGAAAAACAAAAACTTTCAAGGAGTCGCTAAACGTTATATTAAGACACGTGTTGTGTCAATTTTTTTCTTTGTTTTGGGGAAAGTTAATGTTATATTATTTATTCACTCGATAGATACCGAATAGATACCGAAAATCGCATAAAAACGCGATTGCTCTGCGTAGGGGCTGCGGAAAGGGTGAATTTGCGGATAAATGGCTAAAACGAAAAGCGACATAACTGAAAAAAGCACAAGCGCCGATTACCTCGATTTCGAGCAGAAGGCGGCGGATTTCGACCAGCAGATAAACGAGCTGCGCCGACTAAGCTCGCAGAAAGGAATCGACTATTCCGCCGAGATACGCCAGCTTCAGGCAAGCCAGGTCGCCGAGCTTAGGCAGGTTTACGCCAACCTGACCGCCTGGCAGACGGTCCAGGTTGCACGGCATCCCAAAAGGCCGCTGCTGCCGGATTATATCGGTGCTATGGTCAAGGACTTTCGCGAACTGCACGGCGACAGGTGTTTTGGCGACGACAGGGCAATCGTTACAGGCATAGGCCAGATAGGACGAGAAAAAGTCCTGCTCGTCGGGCAAAACAAGGGCAGGTCGCTGAAAGACAAGGTTTCGTGTAATTTCGGCTGCGCTAATCCTGAGGGTTATCGCAAGGCCCTTGCCAAGATGAAATTCGCCGCGAAATTCGGCCTGCCTGTCGTTACGCTTATCGATACCCCCGGCGCCTACCCCGGCATCGGAGCGGAAGAACGAGGCCAGGCACAGGCAATCGCAGTCAATCTTTTTGAGATGTCGCGCCTGCCGACACCGATAATTTGTATCTGCATCGGCGAGGGCGGTTCAGGCGGCGCTCTCGGCATCGGCGTCGGCGACCGGTTAGCTATGCTCGAATTCGCTTATTACTCGGTAATTTCGCCTGAGGGTTGCGCGGGTATCCTGTGGCGCGACGGCTCGCAAGCCCCTGATGCGGCTGAAGCATTGAAACTAACAAGCAAAGACCTGCTCAAACTCAAACTAATCGACGACGTAATCGCCGAACCATTGGGCGGCGCTCATCGCAATATCCACGACACAATTTATAACGTCGAGCAATATATCATCAGGACGCTCGCGGTCCTCAAGCGAATCCCCCTCGATACGCTTCTGGAAACAAGATACAAAAAACTGCGTGCAATCGGCAGCGAGCCGATTCGCCTTGCGACAAAACCCTCGACCAAGATAAAAACAGTCGAACCCGCCCAGACCAAACCAAAGACAATATCCGCGAAAGTATAATTCACGAGTGACGAGACACGTTTTACTCCGGCTCCTGCTTTTGCATCAGCTCGATGATTTCTTCCTTTTTTGGCAACGCGTCAACCGAGCCGAATTTCGTGCAGGCCAGCGCCCCTGCTGCCGAGGCGAATTTCACGGCCTTGCGCAATTCGTCGCCGACCGCCACTGACGCGGCAAGCGCCCCCGCGAACGCGTCGCCCGTGCCGGTGTGGTCAACGAGGTCGATTTTGTAAGCAGGTATATGGTCGGCGGACGCTCGGCCAACAACCATACA